>CAYHSI010000055.1:0-10456 GCA_964359225.1 uncultured Anaerolineaceae bacterium | reverse complement strand
TGACTTCCACCTCACCTAGGTATACGGGCCACAATTAATGTGGCACCACATTTGCCGATTCCTTTTGGCAGTCAGCGGAGTCAGCAACGTTTCGGCACTTCGAATTCAGAAAGAGGCTCCCGCCTCGGGTCAGCCAAACTTGCGGCCGATGGTCTGAGAGACCAGCCAAGCGACCCCTTCATGGCCAGCCGAGCCGCGGCGGTCGGCGTCGACCCTCGGAGGAACCCGTTAGAATACGGGATCAGTTGATCGGGTGGGTGCCCCATGAAACATAAGCCGCGTGGGTTCAAGCGGGGAGCGGTTAGGCTCGATTTCGACCTTTACCGGGTGGCAGTCCCCATTCCCGGCCACCCCGGAGCCCAGCTCAGTGTCGTCGACCTGCAGCCGGAGGGCGTGGAGCGGACCATCGTCTTCGTGCACGGCTACGCCGGCGTGGCAGAGACCTGGGACTATCAGCTCGACCATTTCGCGAACAGCTATCGGGTAATCGCCCCCGATCTGCGCGGGCATGGGCTGAGCGACGCGCCCGACAGCGCCTACATCATGCCCGAACTGGTGTCCGACCTGGTCCAGATCGCCGACGTGCTGAAGCTGCCGGAGCGTTTCGTGCTGGCCGGGCACTCCTTCGGAGGGGCCGTCTGCGTCGAGTTTGCCGCGGCTCACCCGGAGCGAGTCGAGAAGCTGATCCTGCTCTCAACGGCCGGCGAGCATCCCTTGCCCAAGCTGACCGGGCTGGTCACCCACATCCCGACCGCCCTCTTCCGGCCCTTCTGGCGCTACCGACCGCGCTGGAACGCCGAGGTCCACGTGATGAAGCGCATGATGGTCAACAACCTGCGCATTTGGAATGGGTGGGAGACGATGGTCCGGATCAAGACCCCGACCCTGGTGATCACCGGCGAGCGAGACCGCTACTTCCCGCGGCGAGTCTTCGACCGCGTCGGCCAGGCGATTGCGGGCGCCGAAGTCGTCGACGTAGGCGCCTCAAAGCACAAGGTGCAGCTCGAGCGGCATGCGGCGGTCAATCGGGCCATTGAGCGGTTCCTGGAGGACGGGCTCCGCCGGGTGAGCTGGCGCGAACCGGTCGCCCGCGACGGCCAAACTACCAACCGTCCGTGGTTAGCGAGCTACGAGCAGTACACTCCGCACTCGATCCCGATCCCCCGCCGGCCGCTTCATCAATTCTTGGAGACCACCGCCCGCTGGCTGCCGGATCGGACCGCCACTTGGTTCTACGGGTCGAGCCTCAGCTACCGGCAGCTCAACGCACGCGCCAATCAATTCGCACATGCGCTGATCAAGTTGGGGGTGCAGCCCGGCGACCGGGTGATGGTGGTGCTGCCCAACATGCCTCAGATGATTATCGCCTACTACGGGATCTTGAAGGCCGGGGCGGTGGTCGTGATGGCCAATCCGGAGGCCACCGCGCCGCAGATCGTTCGGCAGATCCAACGGACCGAGGCGAAAGTGCTCGTCACCCTCGCCGAATTCGCCGAACTGGCCGGGGCTGCCGGCCGCCAGCTAGAGCTGGTGCAGACCGACATCCGTCAGGCCGTGTCGGCCCGGGTTTACCGCCAATTGATGGACCGCTGGCACGCCGCCGGGGTCGAAACAGGTGCGGCCCGATCCGGTTCCGCGATTCAGATGGAGAGGCTCACGCAGGACGCCTCCGATGAGTCGCCCGGGGTGGCAGTCTCACCCGAGGACCTGGCCGTGGTCATCTTCACCAGCGGCACGACCGACGAACCTAAAGGTGTCCGGCTTTCTCATTTCAACCTCGTGGCCAACACGATGCAGATTCGCCACTGGGTGCCGGATGTGCAGTTCGGTGGAGAGACGCTGCTCTGCGTTCTCCCCTTCACCCATGGCTATGGAATGACTGCGGCGATGAACCTGCCAATCGCGCTTGGGGCGACGATGGTCCTGCTGCCGGTCTTCGAGCTTGAGCAAGTGCTGGATCACATCAAGCGCTACAAGCCGACTTTATTCCCGGGGGTGCCCACGATTTACATGGCGCTGAATAACGCACCAAACGTCGGATCCTACGGCCTATCGTCGATCCGGGCCTGTATCAGCGGCGCCGCGCCGCTACCGGTCGAGGTGCAGGAGAAGTTCGAGAAACTGACCAAAGGTCGACTGGTCGAGGGCTACGGTCTGACCGAGACCTCGCCGGCCACTCACGTCAATCCCTTCGGCTCCTCCCGCAAGCCTGGATCGATTGGGGTGCCGCTCCCGAATACCGACGCGAAGATCTTGGATCTGATCACCGGGGAAGTGCTGCCGCCAGGCAAAGTAGGCGAGCTGGCGGTCAAGGGTCCCCAGGTGATGGGAGGCTATTGGGACGGGGACGACGGCAGCGAGTCTTCATTGAAGGACGGCTGGCTGCACACCGGAGACGTGGCGGTGATGGACCGGGACGGGTTCTTCCAGATCGTCAGTCGCAAACGAGACACGATCATGGCGGGTGAGTACAGCGTCTTTCCACGTGATGTGGAAGAAGTACTCTACGAGAACACCAAAGTCATGGAAGTAGCAGTGGTAGGGGTGACCAGCGCAGAGGGTGGGCAGAAAGTCAAGGCGTTTGTCGTCCCGCGGCCCGGTGCGAATCTGTCGGCGGAGGAGCTGCTGGAGCTGTGCCGCAAGCGATTGGAACCGTACGCGGTTCCCTGGCAGATCGAGTTCCGCCCCGAGCTGCCCAAGTCGTTTGTCGGGAAGGTCTTGCGCCGGATGCTCATTGCGGAGAGTGGCTAGCTGTGCGATGCGCACGCGACTCGTCCTGCCGATTCTGGCCCTCTCGCTTGCCGGAGGCCTGATGTTTCAGCCTGACTGGCTCGCCCGGACGGTTTCGAAACGAGTGACTTACTCGGTGGACACCGCCGAGCCGGCCTTGGCGCTCACCATCGACGACGGTCCGGACCCGCAGACCACCCCGGCCCTGCTCGACATCCTGCGCGCCCATCAGAGTCGGGCGACCTTCTTCTTAATCACAGAGCGGATCACCGGTAACGAGGCGCTCCTGGATCGAATGACTTCCGAAGGACATGAGCTCGGCAATCACATGACCCGCGAGCAGCCTAGCATCTTGCTCGGCAAAGATGGATTCGCACGAGAGCTGCTGGTTGCCGACTCGACCCTCTCGCCGTTCGGGGAGGTCCGTTGGCTGCGGCCGGGCTCCGGCTGGTTCAGCAGCGGGATGCTGGAAACCGCCGAGTCGCAGGGATATCGGCTGGCGTTGGCCTCGATCTACCCTTTCGATGCCACGATCCCCTCCACTTGGTTCGCCAGCGAGTTCATCCTGTGGCGGGCGAAGCCGGGCGCCATCATCCTGCTGCACGACTTCGGCGATCGGGGGGAACGGACAGCCGAGACCCTCGAGCGGGTGCTTCCGGAGCTTGCCCGTCGGGGCTATCGGGTAGTTACCCTGTCGGAGCTGGTCGGGCTCGAGGGATAAGCTCGGTGGCCACCGATCCAGCAGTTCAGTTCAGCCCAGGCATTAACCCCAAGGACTTGGAGACCCTCGAGCTGCCCAAGGTGCTGGCGCGGCTGGCCAGCTTCGCCGCCTTCTCGGCCTCGAAGCAATTGGCGCTGGAGTTGAGCCCGACCGTAGCCCTTGAAACCGCTCGATTACGCCAACAGCAGACCAGCCAGGCTCGCCAAATGTTGTCCGCCCGGCCGGCCCTCTCGATTGGCGGGGCTCGCGACGTGCGGCCCCAGGCCCGGGCCGCAGAACGGGGAGCGGTCCTGGAGCCCGAGGATCTGCTTGACGTGAAGGCCACCCTCGAATCAAGCCGAAGTTTGCGGCGGACCTTCCGCCGGGACGGTCTCAGTTATCCGGCCTTGGCCGAGATTGCCGCAGGATTGGCGGATGATACGGGACTGATCGAGGCGATTTCGCGCACCCTCGACGATCGCGGCAACGTGTTGGACGGCGCCTCCGCCAAGCTGCGAACCGTCCGCCGTGATGTGCGAGCGGCCCGGGTGCGCCTGGCCCGCAAACTCGAACGAATGGTTTCGGATCCGAAATTCGCGGCACTGCTCCAGGAGCCGATCGTGACCCAGCGTCAGGGCCGCTCGGTGATTCCGTTGCGGGCAGAGTACAAGGGGCGCCTGCCGGCCGTCGTACACGATCAATCCGCTTCCGGCGCGACCCTGTTCGTCGAGCCGCTCGCGGCGGTGGAGCTCAACAATGCTGTGCGCGAGCTCGAACTGCAGGAGCGGGACGAAGTCCGGCGAGTGCTGGCGGAGCTCTCCGCCGCCATCGGCGTGCAGCGGGAGACGATCGAGCTGGCGGTGGAGTCGCTGGCTCAACTCGACCTGGCCTTTGCCAAGGCCCGGTACGCCGAGGAGTTGAGGGCGAGCGAGCCGGTGCTCAAGCCCGCCGGGGCGCGCACGTCTCGGTTGCGCATGCTGACTGCCCGCCACCCCCTGCTCGATCCGGCGACGGTCGTCCCGATTGAACTGACCCTCGACCCCGAGGTGCGGGCGATCGTAATTACCGGCCCGAACACCGGTGGCAAGACGGTCAGCTTGAAGACTGCCGGCCTGCTGGTGGCCATGGCGCAGTGCGGTCTGCACATCCCGGCCGCGGCGGGCTCCGAACTGGAAGTCTTTCAGGGAATCTACGTCGACATCGGCGACGAGCAGTCGATCGAACAGTCGCTGTCCACCTTCTCCTCCCACATCTCGAATATCGTCCGGATCCTGCGAGTGGCCGACGCTCGCTCGTTGGTGCTGCTGGATGAGTTGGGAGCCGGGACCGACCCAGGGGAGGGCGCCGCGCTGGCCCGGGCGCTCTTGGTCGAGTTCTTGGACCGAGGCTGCCTCACCCTGGTGGCCACTCACTATCCGGAGCTCAAGGCCTTCGCCCATCTGACCGAGGGAGTTCAGAACGCCAGCGTCGAATTCGATCTGGAAAGCCTGCAGCCGACTTACCACCTCACCGTCGGCCTGCCGGGCCGCTCGAACGCGCTGGCGATCGCCGAGCGGCTGGGGCTGCGCAAGCGGATCGTGGAGGCGGCCCGGGCCGAGCTTTCGCCGGATGACCTTCGGGCCGATAGCATGCTGGAAGAGATCCGCCGTCAACGCGACGCGGCCATCCAGGCCGGGGCCGAAGCCGAGCGGGTGAGTTTGGAAGCCCGATCGCTGCGGGATGAACTGCGGCGCCGGCTGGACGGGATCGCGGAAGAGCGGACCGAGATTCTGGAGCAGGCCCGCCAGGAGGCCGGCGCAGAGTTAGAAGCCGCCCGGCGGCAGCTGGCGGACCTCCGTCGCCGGCTAACGGCTGCGGGTGAACCGCTGCAGTCGCTCGGGGATATTAAGGAGGAGCTAGAGCAGCTGGAGGCAGCCCACGAGGCGCCTAACCCGCAACCTTTATCGGAGCTGGTTGACCCTGAATCCGACTGGCACGAGCTAGCCGTCGGTGACCGGGTCTTGGTCCGGTCGATCGCCGCCGAGGGAGTTCTGACCGCGCTGGGAGGCGGACAGGCCGAGGTCAGGCTCGGCCGGCTGCGGATCAAGGCTGAAACCGGGGACCTGGTTCCGCTGGCTGGCGAGCTTGCCGCCGAGCAGGCCGTGAGTGAAGGCAGGCTCCCGACACCTTCGGCTCCGCCGCCGCTGGAACTGCATGTGCGCGGCCGGACCGTGGAAGAGGCGTTGGAGCAGTTAGAGCGCAGCCTGGACGCGGCCTATCTGGCTGGGGCGCCCTTCCTGCGGGTCGTCCACGGGAAAGGGACCGGGCGGCTGCGGCAGGCCATCCGCCAGGCCCTGAAGGATAGCCGCTACGTAGCTTCATTTAAGAGCGGTACTCCGGCGGAGGGGGGCGAGGGCGTGACTGTCGTCTGGTTGGCGCAGGATTGAGTTAACAGAATGGCCAGACCCATCGTCCGCTGCTGGGGAAGCGATGATCCGCAGCTCGCCGCCTACCACGACAAAGAGTGGGGCCGGCCGGTCCATGTCGATCGGGTGCTCTTCGAGCACCTGGCCCTCGACGGCTTTCAAGCCGGGCTCTCCTGGCGGACTATCCTGCACAAGCGGGAAGCCTTCCGGGAGGCCTTCGCCGGATTCGATCCGGAGCGGGTGGCGAGATTCGGGCGCCGGGAGGTGGAGCGGCTATTGAAGGACCAAGGGATCGTGCGCAACCGGCAGAAAATAGAAGCCACGATCGTCAACGCCCAACGGGTATTGGAGCTGCAGAATGAGTTCGGGACCTTCGATCGCTTCCTCTGGGGATTCACGGGTCGGAAGACCGTGCGTGGGGCGCCGCGGCGCGATTGGCGCGAGCTGCCGACCACCAGCCCTGAGTCGGAGGCCATGTCGGTTGCGCTGAAGGGTCGCGGATTCAAGTTCGTCGGCAGCACGATCTGCTACGCCTTCATGCAGGCGGTTGGAATGGTAGACGACCACCTGGCGGTGTGCTTTCGATTCAAGCCCCGATGATGGAAGGCGTCTCCGATCGGTCGACGCCGGCCTACTCGGCCGGCCCGCCGAAGCTCGGGGAGTAACCGAATGAGCAATGGAACTCAGGTTTACGAGAACGTCTCCCGGAGGTTCAACCGGGCCGCCGAGCTTATGAATCTCGATCCCGACGTGCGCCGGACATGAACACCGATGCCCAGATCATGGCCTGGATCCTGGACACCTATCTCTCCATCATCCCACCCCAGGAGCGCCAGCGCTGTCACCACGTGGTCACCGGCAAGCCGGTTGACCTGGGGGGCAGCCTGGGGAGAGACAAGGCCACCGGGCAGGGAGTGGTGTACCTGATAGAACGCTGGGCCAAGGACAATGGCCTTGACCTGGCGGCGACAACCTACTTCGTTCAAGGGTTCGGCAACGTCGGCTCCTGGACCGCCCTCGAGAACCAGATCACGGCCGAGACTGCGCCGATACTCAACGTTCGATTGGTGGCGGAAGGGGCCAACGGGCCCACCGACACCGACGGCGACCGGATCCTGCAGGAGCGCGGCATTCACATCCTGCCGGATATCCTGTGCAATGCCGGCGGGGTGATCGTCAGCTACTTCGAATGGCTCCAGAACAAGCGCAGCGAATTCTGGGATCTGGACGAGGTGGACAGCAAGCTGCACAAGAGGCTGATCCGGGCCTATGAGCGGGTCAAACAGAAGTCCGAGGAGTACGCGACCGATTGGCGCACCGGTGCGTATATCATTGCGCTATCGCGTTTGCAATCGGTGTACCGGGGGAGAGGGATCTTCCCCTGAGAGAATCGAGGCAACTCCTGCCTCGGAGGAGATAACGTCATGACTGAAAGCCGCGGCGCTCTCAGGCGATCGCGCTCGAACCGGGTCATCGCCGGAGTGTGCGGCGGCCTGGGCGAGTTCTTTGGGATCAACGCTACCTGGTTCCGGCTGCTGTTCCTGATCCTGCTGCTGCCGGGCGGGCTGCCCGGGCTGGTGCCCTACATCGTGATATGGGTGATCGTCCCGAAGGAATCCCGCAGCTAGCCGTGCTCGTTCCGGCGCGGAATCGTTTCGCTCGAGCCTTGACAGCCAGGCGGCTTTCCCTACAATCAGTGCGGTCAATCGAGATGCCAGCCGCAACCCGACCGCAAACTGTCTGCCCGGGGGCTTCCGCCCGACGGCGGGCGTCTCTCTCTCACCATCAAGTAGAGAGCCGAAAGGCTCTCTTTTTTTTGCCTGTTGGCCAGAACAGATGCTTAAGCTCCCTGGGTTGATCGATCCGCACGTCCACCTACGCGAGCCGGGCGGCACGCACAAGGAGGATTTCGACACCGGCACGGCCGCCGCCTTGGCTGGGGGTTTTACGACGGTGCTGGCGATGCCGAATACCCAACCGCCGTTGGCGGACGCCGCCGGCCTCGAGCAGGCCCGGGCTGCGGCCCGCGCCAACGCCCGCTGTGACTACGGAATCTTTCTTGGCGCCGGGGAAGACAACCTCGAGGGCGTGGGTGAACTGGCGCCACAGGTGTGCGGTCTCAAGGTCTACATGGACCAGACCTATGGTCCGCTGCGCATGGGATCCTTGTCCGCTTTGCTTGCGCACTTTAAGCATTGGCCGGGACCGGGGCCGATCGCCTGTCACGCGGAAGGGCGCAGCCTGGCGGTCGTGCTGGGGCTGGCTCAATTGTTCGAGCAGCGAATACATATCTGCCACGTCAGCCTGGGTGTCGAACTTGAGTTGATCCGGCTGGCCAAGCAACGCGGTGCGCAGGTGACCTGCGAGGTGACGCCGCATCATTTGTTTCTATCGCAGGCCGACCTGTCCGCCATCGGGCCGGGCCGCGCCGAGGTGCGGCCGCGGCTGGCGTCTCCGGAAGACGTCGCGGCGCTGTGGGATGGGCTGGAGTGGATCGACTGCTTCGCCACCGACCATGCGCCGCACACGCTTCAGGAGAAGGACGGTGCCGAGCCGCCGCCGGGGTACCCAGGGCTGGAGACTGCGCTGGGATTGCTGTACGGCGCCGTTCGGGAGGGGCGGCTCGAGCTAGAGGGTTTAGTCCAGCGCATGCACAACAACCCGCGCCGGATTTTCGGCCTGCCCGCGCAGCCGGAGACCTGGATCGAGTTTGATGAGCACGCCAGCTGGGAAGTGCGGGCCGCCGAGCTGCACAGTCGCTGCGGCTGGAGCCCGTTCGAGGGCATGAAGCTGATCGGCCGGGTGCGCCGGGTGACCCTGCGCGGCCGGCTCGCCTATCAAGACGGAGAGGTCTTGGCGCCACGGGGATACGGCCAGGATCTCGTCGCGGCAGTTCAACCTATTCCAGCCTAAGGAGAGAGCAATGGCAACCTTTGTTCCGGCAACCGATCGACGCGTCCGCAGCCCGCACCTGCCGTTCGGAGATCGGCGCGAGACGCCCTACTACGGTATGGACATCCTCTCGGTGCTGCAGTTCCGGCGGGAGGACCTGGAGTACATCTTCGGAGTGGCCAAGGAGATGCGTTCGATGGTTGAGCGGGTCGGCACCTTCGACCTGCTCAAAGGCAAGATCCTGGCCAATCTGTTTTACGAACCCTCCACCCGCACCTCCTCCTCGTTCCTGGCGGCCATGGAACGGTTGGGCGGCAGCGTGATCCCGATCAACGAGGTCACTTATTCTTCGGTCGCCAAAGGCGAGTCGCTTCCCGACACGATCCGAACCCTGCAGGCTTACGCGGATGTCATCGTGCTGCGGCATCCGGAGGTGGGTTCGGCCAAGCTGGCGGCCCAGTACGCGAGCAAACCGATCATCAACGCCGGTGACGGAGTGGGTGAACATCCGACCCAGGCTCTGCTCGACCTCTTCACGATCGAAGAGGAACTGGGGAAGGTGGACGGCCTGACGGTGACGATGCTCGGCGACCTGAAGTACGGCCGCACCGTGCACTCGTTGGCCCGGCTGCTCGCTTCGTTCGAGGTCCGGATCAACTACGTCTCGCCTGAGATCCTCCCGATGCCGGATGAGGTCGTCGGCGAGCTCGAGCATAGAGGGATCCCGCAAGCCCGGGCCGCCAGCCTCGAGGAAGTTCTCCCAGAGACCGATGTGCTGTACGTTACCCGAGTCCAGAAGGAACGCTTCCAGGATCTCGAGCAGTATGAACAGGTCAAAGGCGCGTACGTGATCACTCCCGAGACGCTGCAGCCGGCCAAGGACGAGATGATCGTGATGCACCCCTTCCCCCGGGTCGGCGAGATCAGTGTCGAGGTCGACAGCGACCCGCGGGCCGCCTATTTCCGGCAGATGGAATACGGTCTCTACGTCCGGATGGCCCTGTTGGCCATGGTGTTGGGGAAGGCCTAATTAGAGTTTTGCGACCCGAGAATGCCGCGCCCTCGCGCAGCGCGAAAAACTACACCATCGAGGTCTCGACCAATCCAGCCGCGATGAGCAGCCCAAAATCCTTCCTCGCTCGCCTCACCGATCGCGTTGAGCAGGTCGACTCGTTGCTGTGCGTGGGTCTCGACCCGCATCCCGAACTGCTGGCTGAGTCTTCGGCGGTAGGGGCGCGCAACTTCTGTTTGGGGCTGATCGAGACGACTGCCCAGTACGCCTGCGCCTTCAAGCCCAACAGCGCATTCTTCGAAGCCTACGGCGCGCCGGGGTGGGCGGCCGTGCGGGAAGTCATCGCGGCGGTGCCGGACGGGATCCCGGTGATCCTGGACGCCAAGCGGGGAGACATCGCCTCGACCGCCCGGGCGTATTCCCCGGCGGCCTTCGGCTGGCTCGGTGCGGATGCTGTGACGGTGAACCCGTATCTCGGCCACGATGCGGTTGAACCCTTCATCGCCGACCCGGCCCACGGTGTGTTCCTGCTGTGCAAGACCTCCAACCCAGGATCGGAGGATCTACAGGCTCGATTGGTTGGCGGCGACCCCTTGTACCTGCGGGTGGCGCGGCTGGCAGTGGAATGGAACAGGTTGGATAACCTCGGATTGGTGGTCGGCGCGACCGATCCGCAGGCGCTGGCCGCGGTGCGGGAGCTGGCGCCGGACCTGTGGA
>CAYHSI010000054.1:0-10457 GCA_964359225.1 uncultured Anaerolineaceae bacterium | reverse complement strand
AAACGTCCCTGTCCCAAGCGTCGAGCTCGTGGATCTGCTGGTTTTCGTCGCCCAATGTCCGGTCAATCTCACCGTGACTGACCCACTGGGTCACCAGGTGGGTTTCGATCCAGCCACAGGAGGCTCCCTGCTGGAGGTCGATGGCGCGATCTATGCCGCCCCCGGCGTCCAAGGCCAGTTCATCATCATCCCCAACTCGGAACAAGGTGTCTATCAGTTCACGGGCACGGCTTTCGCCGATGGCGAGTACGTCCTTTCCGCAAACATTCTGAGCCGGGACGGCAGTCTTACCTCGCTGGATCTCTTCAGCGGCACCGTCACCCAGGGCGAGGTGCTTGAATTTGAGGTCGACAGCACCCAGCCCATCACGCCGACGCCCACTGAGCCCTCCACAGCGACACCCACCGAGGCGCCGACGGAGACTCCCTCCCCGACCGCAACCGAGACGGCAACGAACACCCCCACTGCGACGGTTTCTCCTACTGCCACCGCCACCGCCACACCCACGCCGACCTCGACGCCAACCTTGTTCGAAGCGCTGGACCATCTGAGAGCAGCCATTGAAGACTACGCGGAACGGGGGGAGATCGGTCAGCTACTGAAGGGAAGCCTGCTGGCCAAAGTGGGGGTGGCGCGCGTGCACCTACAGCATGGGCGAGAGGCCGCCGCAGCCAACCGGCTCGAAGCTCTGGTCGCTCAAATCGAGGAGCAGCAAGGTGAGAGGATCTCGCGGCCTGCTGCCAGGAACCTGATCGGCCAGGCGGAGGCCCTTATCGATCGCCTGGGCGGGGACGAAGACGATCACGGCGTGGGCTAGCTGTTCTGTCTGGACCGTTGATTTCCCGCGGGATTATCGAGTAGATTTGAGGCCGTGGCTCCCAATAAGATCGGCCGGTACGAGGTTATCAAGGAGCTGGGGACTGGCGGGATGGCTTCCGTGTTCCACGCTCACGACCCCCGCTTCCGCCGGGACGTGGCGATCAAGTTGCTGCCCAAGGAGTTCCTCCACAGCCGGCAGCTGAAAGCTCGCTTCGATCGGGAATCGCAGACCATCGCTTCGCTGGAACACCACGCCATCGTCCCGGTCTACGACACCGGGACTCTCAATAACCAACCGTACCTGGTGATGCGCTACATGGGCGGTGGCTCGCTGGCTGCCCGCCTCGACCGTGGGCCGCTCAGCGTGCTCGACGCGGCGAATTTGCTCTTCCGGATCGGCGCGGCGCTGGATTTCGCCCACAGCCAGGGCGTGATCCATCGCGACCTCAAGCCCGCCAACGTCTTGTTCGATCGGTTCGGGGAGTCGTTTCTTTCCGACTTTGGGATTGCCATGTTGGAAGAGGCCTCGATCAGCATCACCCGGACCGGGTCGGTCATCGGCACGCCGGCGTATATGAGCCCGGAGCAGGTGCAGGGCGACGGCAAGCTGGATGCCGCCAGCGATATCTACTCTTTGGGGATCATCCTTTTCGAGATGCTGACCGGCAAGCAGCCGTATCAAGCAGATACCCCGACCAAGCTGATGATGAAACACGTGCTCGATCCGGTCCCGCGAATCCGGGAGTTCGATCCCCGGCTGCCGGAGGGGGCGGATGAGGTGGTTGGGAAGGCAATGGCCAAGGACCGGCAAGCCCGCTTCGCCACTGCCGGCGAGCTGGCAGAAGCCACCCGGATACTGCTCGGCGCGGAGCGGCGGGGGACCGGCACGCCAGTGATGCCCGAGAGGGCCCAAACCCCGGCCCGAATGCGGGTATTCAAGACGCTCCTCCCGGCCGGCTTTTCCAAACCGGTGTTCAAGACATTACTGCCGGAAAGCCTGATTGGACCGGGGTTGAAGCGGCTGGCCGAGCTGCCGCCGCGGAGCCGAGCCGCGGTCGGGCTGGCCGCGGTAGGACTTCTGGTTGCAGCCGGAATGCTCGCCTTCGGGAACCGAGCCCAGACCCCGGCTGATTCGCTTACTCCGGCGGCCGCGGGAAGCATAACGGCCGTCGGAAACATCGCTGCGAGCGCAACGGCCGCGAACCTCCGAGCCCCGACCTCCGCAGCACCGGCCACCTCCGAAGCAGCAAACCCAACGCCGATCACCCTGGTTACGGTTACCCCCGGCCCAACGCTGGAACCACCCACTCCGACTCCCGACTACGTGTGGGTCGTCATCTCGGCACCCGCCCGCTGCCGGTTCGGGCCGTCTCAGGGATTCGCGACAGTGGGGTTTATCCAGGCCGGCGAATTGGTGAAGGCCTTTGGGAAGAATCCCGAGGGCACCTGGTGGTGGGTGGATCTACCCGACGGCTCTGCTCGCTGCTGGGTCTCTGGAGGGATCGCAAGCCTGCCGGTGTCTCCGTTTCTGACTCCGACCTCGATCCCCCCAACTCAACTGCCGCTGGACGTCACCCCACCCTAGTTCTCGCTTCCCACCAGGGCAGCATCTGGCTGGGTCGGCGCGGGGCAACATCCCATCAAGTTCGCCGGCTGGAGACTGACGGCGATGCCTACCCCGCCTCCCACTGAGAGCAGATTCTGTGAGGCGCATGGGCAAGCCAGCAGCTCACAACCCTCGCGGAAAAGGACGCCCTGATAAGGCTCACCGCCGGCTCGGACCCGCCAACCCCCTAGATCCATCGGCAGCGGGCCGTCCGCCGATATCCATTCTCCGTTGTACTTGCGGGCGAAATGCAGGTTCAGGCCATAGGTTACGCCTCCCACCTCGGCGGCGTATCCGACCAGATCCCCTTGAGCTAGCCTGGAACCGACCGCGATCCGATCCGAAGGAACGACATGCAGATACATCACGGCCCAGCCGGTCGACTCGTGGCCATCGCCGTCGAGGTCCAACACTACGACCCCCGGGTCAATCCTGGCTACCACTGAATCGGCGACTGCGATGACCTCGTTGTCGCTGGTCCGGCGTTCGCGATCCCACTTCGGTGCGAAATCCACCGCCGCCCACCCGGATTCCGGTCCCCAAGCCCCGTGTGGCCCGCCGGTGAACAGCCAGGGGTGATCCGATGCGAACGGGAGACTGAGAATCGGCTGTGACACACCCGGGCCGAAGAGCGGGACTTGGTAGGCCCAGGGTTCGTCGAAGAGTCGAGTGTAGGTCGCCATCAGATCGTTCGCAGGCGAGGCAGCCTTGTACGAGGATCCCCGATAATAGAAGTGGGAGAGCAGATTCTGAACTGCCACGCTGCCAGCGTTTAGCTCGGGGGTAAGGGGAAGCATAGTTCCATTGGCGAACGTCAACTCCAGGAAGGTACCCTCCCTCCATCCATAGTAGGCCTCGCTGAGCTCGTTGGCGACCCAGGTCAACTGGAGGTAGAGCCCCTGCAGGCGGCCGTCGCCTTCCCAGATGGGAAAGCTTCTATTTTGATCCGAAGGAATCTCTGGGGACGTCAGCCAGCCGGTGCGATATTCCAGGATGGCCAGCAGCAATCGGGGATTCACGGAGTGCTCGCGGGCAACCCGAGCCACGACTTCCGACCCGCTGAGCCACTCCCCGTCGATCCGCTGCCGGTACGCACTCAGGTAACCGCCAAAGGGTGCCACGAATTCTGCAATGTCGAAGCCCACAACACTAGGAGAGAGCACGATCTCGCTGTCGGGAAGGAGCAGCTCGGAACCCATCCCGGTGGCTGTTTCGGATTCGATCAGCAGCTGCCATCCAGGATCGAGCAGCTGCGAATCTGAGATGCCCAATTCGTTCAGGCTGCGGATTTCTTCAAGCGTGACCTGAAATCGATTGGCCAGCCCTAGCAGCGTATCGCCCGGCTGCACGCGATAAACGATGGCGTTCTCCGGCACCGCAAGAGCCTTGGCAGGCGCCTGGATCCCTGCCGAAAGCTCATCCGGCAGGGCCGGAGACAGCCGCTCGACACCGGCCCGGGCGATGTGCTCTAAGTTGGTTCTGTCGGGTGCGACTGGGGACGCAGCTCGCGGAGCCTCAGCAGACCACTCACTCCGCCTCAGCGGAGCGCTTGGTCCCCAAGCCTGGGAATCCTGTCGGAGGGTGAATTGTGCCAAGAGGATCGGGGCGAGCAGCGTGACGGCCGTTCCGAAGCTCTTGGGCAGCCTTAAGCGAACCAACCCGGCGTCTGGGACTAGACTCAAAAGGACCCATCCTTTGCCCTCCTAGGAGCAGTTTACGGGAGACCATGGCGGTGAGTCCTTACAGCTGCCTACCAGCTGGGTTGGTCGTGCTCAGGACTGCTGCCCGAGGGGCACGGCAAACACCCGGACGAGTTGCGACTTGCCCCGCAGCTGGACCGGTTCCAACTCGTCGGAGCGAATCTTTCCGTTGAGTCCGTGTTGGGTGTTCTCGTCAATCAGGATCGGGTGGCCGGCCAGTTTGGTCTGGGCTTCCAGCCGGGCAGCCAGATTGACCGTGTCGCCGACGCAGGTGTAGGTGGCGCGGTTCTGAGTCCCGGTGAAGCCGGCGATCACTCGCCCGGAGGCGATCCCGACCCCAATCTGAATCTGGACTTTCTGCCGGGCGGACTGTTCGGCATTGAACATTCCGATCATCTCCAGCATCTCCAGGGCGGACAGGACTGCCCGCTCTGCGTGGTCGGCGCTCGGCACCGGCGCCCCAAAGACCGCCATCAAGCCATCTCCCACCATCTGATTGACCACTCCGCCGTGCCCGCCGATCGCCTCGAACATCAAGGTGTAGTAGTCATTCAACAGCTCGATGGTGTCGGCCGGCGATTGGGCCTCGGCGATGCTGGTGAAGGAGCGGATATCGGAGAACATCACGGTGGCGTCCACGTATTTGCCGCCGAGTTCGAATCCGGTGGTCAGCAACTCCTCGGCTACCTCGGCGGTGGCAAACTTGCGGATCAGTTCCCGCTGCTGGTCCCGCAGCCACTTCTTCTCCAGGCTGGCGCCGATGCGGGCTTTGAGCAGCACCGGATTCGGAGGCTTGGATAGATAATCCTCGGCTCCCATTTCAATGCACTTCACCACGCTGTCCATCTCGTCCATCGAAGAAGTCATGATGACCGGGATGTCCCGCAGTTCGGGATCTTTGGTGAGCCGCTCTAAAACCTGATAGCCGTCCAGCTCGGGCATCAGGATGTCCAGCAGTACCAGGTCGAAAGACTCCGCTCGCAACCTGTCGAGCGCCTGCTGCCCATTCTCGGCAAAGGCCACGCGGTGTCCTTGCTGTTCGAGGTTGCGCCCGAGCAGCAGGCGATTGACCTTGTTGTCGTCGACAACGAGCAGGTGGCCGCTGGAAGGCGTCGGGCTACGAGCCACGCTTGAACTCCTCGAGGGCCGTCTGGACTTGCTCGAAGAGACCGGCCAGCTGCTCAAGCTTGGAGGCGGCGCCGGTCAGCTTCGATTCCTTTCCCAGACTCTCGAGTTCTTTGGCAAGATCGGACAGGCTCGCCGCGCCGAGGCTGGCGCTGCTGGATTTTAGCGAATGAGCGGCTCGGGTGAATTCGGTCGCATTCCCATCCGCCAGTGCCTGTTGCATCCCGGCGATCAGCGCGGGCGAGTCTTCCAGGTAAGCGTCGATCAACTCGCCCACGAATTCTCGGTCGGTCGTGGCGACCAGCGAGTCCAAAGCCGCTTGGTCAAGCAGGCCAGGCTGCATCGGCGGCTAGGCTCCCTCCGCCTGTCGGGAAGTGGCTTTGCTGAGCGCACCGACCAATTCGGGGACCCGGATCGGCTTTGCGATGTAATCGTCCATCCCCGCCGCAACGCACAGCTCGCGATCGCCTTGCATGGCGTTAGCGGTCATCGCCACAATCCGCGGCCGCTGCTCGGACTTCCAGCGCCGGTTGATCTCGCGGGAGGCCTCCAGCCCATCCATTTCGGGCATTTGGACATCCATTAACACCACATCGTAGCGTTGGCGCTCCAAAGACTGGATCGCCTCCAGGCCATTGCCGGCCACATCCGCTCGATATCCCATACCCTGCAGCAGCCGCAGGGCCAACTTCTGATTGACCGCATTGTCTTCGGCCAGCAGGATCCGCAGCGGATGGCGCTTGCCCATCTCGGGGTCCGTGCTGGTCTTGGCCCGCCCATCGCCGGCGGCCGACGGTTCTTTCACCCCGGCGAACACTCCAACCAGGGCGTCGAAGAGTTGGGAGGGCTTGATCGGCTTGGTGAGCTGAGCCGCAAAGTCCACCCCGCGCAAATCAGCTTCGCGCCGTCCCAGTGAGGTAAAGAGGACCATGGGTAGTTCGGCCGAAGGCCGATTCTGCCGGATCTCTTTCGCCAAGGCCAAGCCATCCATCTCAGGCATGTGCATGTCCAGGATGGCCAAATCGAACGACTCGCCGCGGCGAATCCAATCCAGGGCTAGTCGCGGCGAGCCGGTCTCGAGCGGCGTCATGCCCCACGACTGAGTTTGCACCACCAGGATCCTCCGATTGGTCTCGTTGTCGTCCACGATAAGGACCCGCTTCCCGAGCAGCTGCGGCTGCTCGGCCGCGAGCTCGGGGCGGGCGGGCTGAGGAAGCTCCGCGGCCTGGGTCACCACCGTGAAGTGAAAGGTCGAGCCGACTCCCGGCTCGCTTTCGGCCCACATCCGTCCGCCCATCAACTCCGTCAGCCGTCGGCTGATGGCGAGTCCCAGTCCGGTTCCACCATGCTTCCTGGCCGTCGAAGCGTCGGCCTGGCTGAAGGACTGGAAGAGCCGGCTGATTTGATCGCCCGAGATGCCCAGTCCGGTGTCGCGGACCGAGAAGTGCAAATCGTGAGCCCAGGCTCTCCGCTTGGTGACCACGTTGAGCACCACTTCTCCCCGCTCGGTGAACTTGACCGCATTCCCGAGCAGGTTGATCAGGATCTGGCGAAGCCGAGTGACATCCCCCACGATCCCTCGCGGCACTTTCTCGTCCAGCTGGTAGGCCAGTTCCAGCCCCTTCTCCGCCGCTCGCGGGGCGACCAGATCCAGCGCGCTCTCGACGCACTCCCGCAGGTCAAAGGGCTGGCTTTCCAAATCCATCTTGCCGGCCTCGATCTTGCTGAAGTCCAGGATGTCGTTGATGATCGTGAGCAGCGAATCGCCGCTGTTGCGGATGATCTCAGCAAACTCGCGCTGCTCGTCATTGAGCGCAGTATCCAACAGCAGCCCGCTCATGCCGATGACCGCATTCATCGGGGTGCGGATCTCATGGCTCATCGTGGCCAGGAAGGCGCTCTTCGCTTCGTTGGCGGCTTCGGCCGATTGGCGGGCCAGCACCAGCTCGGTGATGTCATAGTAGATCACAATCACGCCCTGCTGCTCTTGACCCACCTTGACCGGCAACGCGAGCACCTCTACGTCCACGAGCGATCCGTCCTTGCGAGTGCGACGAGCGATCGCACGCAGCAATTCCCCCGAGGCAGAGTGCCGGTTATAACTCCGGGCCTCGTCGCGAATCTCGTCCAGGTTTGCGACCAGATCGTCCAGGTTGCGCCCGATCGCTTCCTCGGCGGTGTATCCAAAAAGCTTCTCCGCGGCCGGATTCCATGAAACCACGTTTGGTGCCGGATTCGGTGAGGCCTCATCGAATCGAAGGTCGGTCGTGACAATGGCCACCGGGCTGTTCTGCACCACGGCTTCCAGGTACTGTTTCTGCTCGAGCAGCGCCTGCTCGGTCCGTTTGAGTTCACTGAGATCGTGATAGATGGCGATCATTCCCACCCGCTCACCGCCCACGATCACCGGGACCCCCTCCAGTTCAACGTCAACCAAGCTGCCATCCTTGCGAGTCCGCTTCGTGATGGCGTGGAAGGAGTCGCCTCGAATGCCCTTGTCGGAGAATGTTACGGCCTCGGCGTGGAGGCCCGAGCCCTTGGCGACCATGGAGTCGATGTCCCGGCCGATGGCCTCCTCGGCTGTGTAGCCAAATAGCTTCTCCGCCGCCGGGTTCCATCCAACGACCTTCGCATCAAAGTCGACTGTGACGATGGCCACCGGGCTGTACTGGACGATGCCTTCGGAATACTGCTTCTGCCTGCGCAGCTCTTGCTCAGCCCGCACACGTTCGGTGATGTCGTGGTAGATGGCGATGGCTCCGGCGGCCTTGCCGTCCGACTGCAGCGGCACACCATGCAATTCGACATCGACCAGGGTTCCGTCCTTGCGCCGCCGGCGAGTGGTGACGCTGATCCGGCCGTCCGACTGCACTTGCCGGTTGTAAGTGATCGCTTCCTCGCGTAGGTCTTGCGCGACCAAGAGATCGTCAACGTTCTGGCCGATCGCTTCGTGGGCGGCATAGCCGAAGAGTTTCTCGGCTCCCGGATTCCAGGAGACGATGGCGTCCCGCTCATCGATGTTTACGATGGCCACCGGGCTGCTCTTCACCAGCGACTCAGAGTACTCCTTCTCCCGCTCTACTTGGTCGAACAGGCGGGCATTCTGGATCGCTATCGCCGCCTGCCGACCCAGAGAGACCAGCAATTCCAGGTCCTCTTCGGTGAAGAGGCCGAGCTCGAGCGATCGCCAGACGCCCATGGTGCCAATGATCGCCTCACCCGCGGCCAGCGGGACGACCATGAACGCGACCGGGTCGCCAACCGGCGTCCCCGGGACATGCTGTGCGCGGGTGTCGCCCACAGGATCATTGATAATTTCGGGGCGGCCGGTCATGGCAACCGTGCCGGTGATCCCCTCACCGAGCTTCATGTCCTTGGCTGCAAAGGCCTCGGCATTGTGCCCAAGGACTACGACGGACTTGAGCGTCTGTCTGTCTTCTGCCAGCAGCCGCACCTGGATCGTTCTCGACCTCAGCAGCTCCATCGCCCGGGTCCCGATCTGCCTCAACACCGACGACAGGTCGAGGGTCGCCGACACTTCGCGCGCGATTTCGGCCAGGGCGGCCATCTCGGCCGCCCGGCGGCGGGTTTCATCGAACAGGCGCACATTCTCAAGCGCCACGGCCATGCTGGAGGCCAGAGTCGTCAGCACCCGCAGGTCGGATTCGCTAAAAGCGTCCTCGCGGTCGATGTTTTGGAGCGAGATCACTCCCTTGGCCTGGCCACCGACTAGTAGCGGGACGCCGAGGTAGGACTTGGGCATCTCACCGGCGATCACGGTCGATCCGTACTCCTCGGCTCGCTTGGGCAACTCTCGGTTGAACATAAGCGGCTGACGGCTGCGAATGATGTGGCGGGCAAAGCCAACCGCGCCGAGGGCCTCCGGCTCGGGATAGTAGCGCTCACCGCGCTCTATGAAATAGCGATAGTGGGCCAGATCCGACTCCTCGTCGTAGGCCATGATGAGCAGCACCTGGGCGTCAAAAACCTCGGCGATCTTGTCGCCGACCATATCAAATACCGCCTGAACTTCAAGCTTCGAAGCCAGCGCCTGCTCCACGCTGCTGATGATCTCCAGTTCGGCGGCCCGCTGCTTGGTCTCAGCCAGGAGGCGATTGGTCTCGTTGAATAGCCGGGCGTTCTCGAGCGCTACTCCCATGCTAGCCGCCAGGGTCGTGAGCAGGCGCACATCGGATTCACCGAAGGCGTCTTCTCGCTCAATGTCTTCCACCGCGATGACCCCGGTGACCTGGTCACCGGAGATGATCGGAACCCCGAGGAAGGATTTGGACTGCTCAGTCCCGGGCAGCAGCGAGGAGTGCAGCTTCTCCATCCAACCATCCATATCCCGGTTGATCAGCAGCGGCTTGCGGGTCCTGATGATGTGCCCGGAGAAGGCTCCGGCCGGAATCGGATCGAAGGGGGGCAGCCGGACTCCGCGCTCCAATTCATAGGGGTAATGCACCAAGTTGGTCTTTGGGTCGTAGATCCGGATGCCCATATTTGGCCAGTTGAACACCTCGCGGATCTTGTCGCCGACCAGTTCGATAATCCCCTGGAAATCGACCTGGGAAGCGAGCCCCTGCTGCACGCTGTTTATAATCGAGAGCTCGGCTGCCCGCTGTTCTGTGGTCTGGTTGGCCGTTTGGAGCTCGGCGGTGCGTTCGGCCACCCGCTGCTCCAGGCCCTGATAGAGGCGAGCATTTTCGATGGCCGAGGCCGCCTGATTGGCGAAGGCAGACAGCAAGTCAACGTCGGATTGGGTGAAGGGTCCGTAGATCGTGTGGTTATCCAGGTAGATCAGGCCCGTCAGCTGACCGCGGGAGATCAGAGGCAGGGCCAGAACCGACAAGGAATCCAGCGGGTCCCGGGGCTGATCCGCTTCAGGGCTGCTGGAGGAGAACCCTTGCCGTAAGACGGGCCGCATGCTGTCGGCCACGGTCTTGAACAACAGGGCGGCTCCGGCCGGAATCTCTCCGCCTGAGGAGTGCTGCCCACGGGTGGCGGAGACTTGCGGCGCACCCGACTCGTCTAGGAACGACAAGACGACCCGTTCGGCGCCGCTCAGCTCAACCATCTGATCCATGACAAATTCAACCAGGCCCTGCTGGTCGCGGCGCTCGTTCATCCTGGCCCCGATGGCCAGCATCCGTTTGAGCTGTTCCTGGAGGTTGCCGGGCCGGGCTTGATCGATGTCCAGATTCAGG
>CAYHSI010000053.1:0-10508 GCA_964359225.1 uncultured Anaerolineaceae bacterium | reverse complement strand
CCAGTCCCGATGCTCAACATTCTCAATGGTGGGGCGCACACTGGATGGCAGACCACCGACGCCCAGGAGTTCATGATCATGCCGCTGGGCGCGCCGACCTTCTCCGAGGCGATGCAATGGGGGGTCGAAATTTACCATGCGCTGCGGGCGGTGCTCAAGCGGAAGGGGTTCGCCGTGCTGGTCGGGGACGAGGGTGGCTACGCCCCGGCCCTTAAAGCCAATGTTGAGGCAGTCGAGGTGATCCTGGAGGCCGTTGAGCAGGCCGGCTTCCGGGCCGGCGAGCAAGTGGGCCTGGCGCTCGATCCGGCTTCTTCTGAATTCTACAGTGAGGGAACCTACCGCTTGCGTCGAGAGGGGAAGGAGCTCGACTCGGAGGGGATGGTGGAGTTCTGGGCCAACTGGGTCAGGCAGTATCCGATTGTGTCACTGGAAGACGGTCTGGCTCAGGATGATTGGGAAGGCTGGGAGGCCATGACGCGGGAGCTGGGGGACCAGATCCAACTGGTCGGGGACGATCTGCTGGTTACCAACCCGGCCCGCGTGCGCATAGCCATTGATGAACGAGCCTGCAATGCGCTGTTGGTCAAAGTAAATCAGATCGGGACGCTCAGCGAGGCCATTGAGGCGGTCCAACTCTGCCGGGATGTTGGATGGGCGACCGTGGCGTCCCATCGCTCGGGCGAGACTGAGGACTCGACGATCGCCGACCTGTGCGTGGGATTGTCGATGCCGCAGATCAAGGCGGGAGCGCCGGCCCGCTCCGACCGGGTGGCCAAGTACAACCGACTGCTGTGGATTGAGCACGAATTGGGATCCGCTGCGAAATATGCCGGGAAGGCGGCGCTGAGGCAGCCTTGGCCGAGGCGAACTAACTAGCTCCAGGGTCGAGCCCCACCTCGGCCCGCACCCCAGGAACGGGTGTTCCGCAGTAGGGACAGATCTGCCAGGAGAGCTCCAGCAGCCGGCCACAATGCTCACAGCCCTTCCTCAAGTGGGTATGGCAGTTCGGGCAGAGCTGCCAGTCGGCCCGGGTTCGATTTCCACATCCGGGGCAAATCGGCTGCTCTTCAATCTCCGTCAAGAGCGCTTCCTCTTCCAGGGTGTGCTGGTAGGCTTGGTCGATCGTCTGGGATGGTCGCAGGATGAGGTAGATGAAAAGGCCGAAGGGGCCCATGACGCCAGTCGTCAGGGCAGCCAGAATCTGCACCAGGGTATCGTGAGTTCTGGAACGGATATCGCGGTAGGTCCAGAAGATCAAACTCAGCCAGAGCGCAGCCAGGAACGCCCCAAACAAGGCGGTCAGGTACTGAAATGCGGTGGTTGCGGAGCTTAGATTCACCAGGGCCCAGTGGGGTCTGCGTGATTATACAGTGGGTTGCACAATCCAGGCCTTAGGCCGAAGGAGGCTGGGAGATGACAGAACCGAGCAAGGCGTACGCGCTACACCGGATTACCGACCTCGGTCCAGCGGACCGGCCGCGGGAGCGGCTGCGGGATCAGGGGGCTCTGGTCCTTCACAACGCCGAGCTGCTCGCCATCCTGCTGAGAACCGGGGTGGCCGGCCTCAACTCTGTTCAGCTGGCCCAAGAACTCCTGATGAAGTTCCACGGTCTGGCCGGCCTGCACGATGCAAACTACGCAGAGCTGGTGGCGAGTCGAGGAATCGGAGACGCCAAGGCGGCTCAGATCAAGGCCGCCATCGAGCTGGGGAGGCGTCTGGCGGCATGGAAACCGGAGCAGCCCCACGTGATCCAATCTCCCGAGCACGCGGCCGAGCTGTTGATGTACGAAATGAGCGCCCTCGACCAGGAGCACCTCAAGGTCTTGTTGCTTGATACCCGCAATCAACTGCTGCGGGTGGTTGAGGTGTACCACGGCTCGCTGAACACCTCTCTAATCCGGATCAGCGAAGTGTTCCGCGACGCAGTTCGCGACAATGCCGCTTCGATTATCGTGGTTCATAATCACCCCAGCGGCGATCCGTCCCCGAGCCCCGAGGATATTGCGGTCACCCGGGCCATCGTGGAAGCCGGCAAGCTGCTGGATATCGAAGTGCTTGATCACTTGATCATCGGACAAGGCCGCTTCGTCTCGCTGAAAGCGAAGGGCCTTGGCTTTGGACAGCTGTAAGGGTGCTGTAAGCTCGGAGCCAAGCCTTAAATGATAGGATGAAAACCAAAGACGCCGCATGGACTGAAGATGAAAACAAGAATGCGCAATTGGTGGGAGAACTTCCCGCTCGGTGAGGCGGCCACCCTCGCATTCTGGAATTTCGCGCTGGTTGCCTTTGTTGGTGGCGCGGCTTTGCTGGCCAAGGGGATCATCGAGAAGGAAATGGCGCCCGAGTGTGCCGCGACCTATCGAGTAAGCGATCCCCGAGTGAACGCAGTGCTGTTCTTGCAGCGGTTGCAAGAAGACGGGCTCTTCAATCCCGACACCGATACCATCCAAGACTTCGCCTGGGTCTCAGAAGGCGGTGAATTACGGTTCATGGTCGCCTTGGACACCGGCGTGTACTCGGCCGTACCCTGCTACACTGTGGATCAGGCCATCTTTCAAGACCTACGAGTGGAATAGCGCTTGAAATTGGCATGAAAGCGGCCCGCCGAATCGGCGGGTCTTTTTTTGTCTTAACTGCTCCAACTGAGCGACCTCTGTATAATGGGCCGGTGTTTCAAGTCATCCTGCTTCCCCAGAAGAATTACTGGGATTGGGTGCGGGCGTGCCGCGAATTCGTGCTCGCTTTCGGCGCTTACCTGGCTCTAGACCCACGGGCGGCGGGCCTTTACATGTCGCCCCGACAAGTCATCTCCTTTCCGCGGGCCTTGGGTGGGTACCCCGAATCCGACGATATCGAAGCCTGGCTGCAGCGGGAATACCCCGAAGTTCGGCTGGACCCGATCGAGGCCGAGAGTCCAGAAGGGCTGGAGCAGGCGCTGGCCCGCCGGGTGGCAGATGACGACCGGTTCGGTCAGAAGCAGCGTCCTTTCTTCCTGCTCTGGCCTACCGAGTTCCCGGTGATCACCCAACGCTTCGGGGCAAACCCCCGGATTTACACCCGATTCGGCATGCCGGGGCATGAAGGGGTCGATATCCGGGCCTTGCCGAACACAAAGGTCTTTGCCTGTGCCGACGGGCAAGTGTACCGGGTGGAAAACAACCCGAGGGCGCACGCCTATGGGATCCACGTTCGAATCCGGCATCGGGATGGCTACCGAACGATCTACGGGCACCTGGCCAAAGCTCTGGTGAAAGAGGGAGAGCCGGTGACTGGGGCGCAGGTTATCGGCCTGGCCGACGCCACCGGTGCCTCGGTCGGTCATCACTTGCACCTCTCGCTCAAAAAGGACCAGGCCACCGAGCTTGGCGAAACGACCTATCCCCAAGACATCATTGATCCCACCGAATTCTTGGTTTGGCCCGAGCCGGCCTGGCCGAAGGGAGTCCCGAATACCGCCTGGCCCATCGGGAAGTGCCTGGTGGGGGCCCATGGCCGGATCGGAGCTGCGCTCGAGGAGGCCGACCTGCAGCTGATCGAGCGGGCCCGCCTGGAGGCCATCGTGGTCTCGCTCCAGGATTCTGCGCAGACCGTTGAGCGGTTGCGAAGCCGCCGACCGGCGATGTTCCTGTTGGCCCGGCTCACGGCGGATTTCTCGAGTGAGCCACTTACCCCGATCCAATATGTAGCCTCCGTCCAACGCAGGCTGCGGGATCTCTATCAGGCGGAGATCCGGTACGTTGAGCTCTGCCCGAACCCGAACTTACAAAGTGAGGGATGGGGGAGAAGTTGGAAGGACGGGCAGGCTTTCGCCGCTTGGTTCGCAGAGGCGGCAAGCTGCTTCAAGGATCGCTTCCCCGACCTTAAGCTTGGCTTTCCAGGCCTCTCGCCGGGTGAGCACGTGCCTGGGAAAAAGGCCGACCCGCTGCAATTCCTTGACGCGGCGGATGAGGCGACCCTGTCCGCGGATTGGGTGGGCGTGAATTGTTACTGGACCGACCTGCGTGGCATGGATGCGCTCACCGGCGGACGGATGTACGAGGAGTACCGGCTGCGCTACCCCGCTAAGCTGCTTATCATCACGGAATTCGGCAACCCCTCGATTGACCTGCTTTCCAAATCGAGGGCCGGCCAGTACCTGGAGTTCTATCGCCAGGTCCGAGACCAGGCTGGGATCGCCGCCGCGTTCTGTTTTGCGATCGCCGCCAGCGCAGGGTATCCGGGGCTGGCCTGGAGTGCCGCAGGGGAATCCGACCGCGAGATCTCGACCGTGATCGGGAGCCGAGCGTTCTAGCTGGCGAGCAGCGCGATCAGCGGAGTCAACGTCAGCGGGCTGAGCAAAGTCGTCAGCATTACGACCCGGGTGACGAAGCCTGGCTCGACGTCGAATTCAATCGCGAGGATAGTGCTCATGACTGCGGTCGGCATGGCTGACTCAAGCACTCCCACTTGCCGAGCGAGACCATCCAACCCGAGGCTTGGCGCGACCAGCCAGGCGACCACCGGCGCGACTACCAACCGAAGGCCAACACAGACGGCAATCAATCCGCGATGCCCGGAGGCTCCGCCCGCACCAATCTGCATGCCAAGGACTAACAGCAAGATTGGGACTGTGGCTGTTCCCAGGAGGTCGATCGGACGGCTCAGCGCCATCGGGAGGTGCAGATCGAGGGCCCGGGCGGTCAACGCGAGCGGGATCGCATAGACTGCCGGGACCTTGGCGAGCTCGCGCAGGGCGGCCAGCGGAGTACGTCGACCTCTCGAAGCGCCATATACCCCGAGCGAATTGGTCAACATCATCGAGGCCACGAAGAATAACCCGGCCCACGCCAGCCCCGATTCCCCGTAGACAAACTGGTTGAGCGACAGACCGTAGTTCCCGGCATTCATAAAGGCCGTGGCAAGCAGCACGGCCGAGGCAAGCTTGGGGTCGAGACCGAGGGCGCGGCCGAGCAGCCAACTGAATCCCCCAATGGACAAGACCACAATCGTTGCCAGTGCCATCATGGAAACGACCTGCAGGCCACGAATCTCGGCCGAGAGCAAGAGGTCGAAAACCAGGGCCGGCGAGAGCACGTAGAAGGCGATTTGAGAGAGCGGTCGGGGGCTAAGTCCGAGCAGCTTGTGGGCGAGGAACCCCACCGCCGCGGTGATGAGGATTGGAAGAATGTGGTCTGCAAACGAACTGAGCAGACTGCTCAAGCGGCGGAATCCTCGTCGTCGAAGTTCGGCCTGAAGATATCCCGCGCCTCGTCCTCGAATTCCAGGTTATCGAGGGCCTCTTGAATCAGCTGTGCCTCGGATTCGGAGGCGCTCTCCTGCAGCTGCTCCAAGGCGGCGGTGGCGATCGAGCCTCCCACCTGGCTGAGCGACCAGATAGCGGCCTTGCGGATCCGGTCGTCCACATCCTCCAGCAGGTCGACCAGCTCCTCCGAGGCTTCTCGGATGTCCAGCTCTCCGGCCGCCTGCACCGCCTCGAAGCGGGTACCTGGCTCCGGGTCCTGCAGTTTTGCCATGACCAAGGGGGCCCAGCGGGAATCGGCAGAACGCGACATCGCCCGCAGGGCTGCGCGCAAGCTGGAACCTTCCCCAGAGGAATAGGCCTGCTCGATCAACTCGGGGACTTCATCGCGGGTCGAGAATCCGAGAGACTGTAGACAACAATCCCGTACCTCCGTACTCGGGTCCGAACGGACTGCATTCAACAGACCCTGCTCGATCTCCAGGCGTAGCTGCTCTGGAAGATCCTCGGTCTCAGCCAACAAGACGAACGATCCCAGCGCACCGGCGGCAGCCTTCCTCACCTCCGCCGCCTGATCGGCGCGGAGCATGTCCAACAGCTGCCGAGCGAGCTGAGGGTCTTCGGACTCCCATAAGTTGCCGATTGCTTGGGCGCGCGAAGGCGGGTCGGGATCCTGGAGAGCGAATCGGTTGACCGCTTCGAAAGAGAGCTCGATCTTGGAGTTCGCCAATTCATTCAGCTGGAGCAAAATGGAATGACGCCGCTTCGCGCCGAACCTTTCCCAGGCCGAGCGGAATTTAGCGAGGCGCACGGCGTCGAGATCGGAGAGCTCGGTCAGGCTGGCCGGTTCGAGCGGGAGGGCTTCGTTGCCCAGCAACTCAAGCAGTCCAACGAAGCCACTTTGCATGGCGAACGATTAGCGGGGCAGGATGATGGGGTTGAGGAAATCCTGGACGTTCACGTAGAGGATGAGCACGAGCAGGACCATGAATCCGAGGGTGTGTGCCAACCCTTCGTGTTGAGGCGGGACTCGCTTGCCGGCGATGGCCTCGAAGGCAACGAACATGAGGCGACCCCCATCGAGAGCGGGGATGGGAAGCAAATTGGCGAGTGCCAATCCGGCACTGATGACCCCAATCAGATTGAGGGTCAAGAATGGGCGTTGGGCTGATCGGTCGACCTCTCCCGCCCAGACCATCATGTCGTACATTCCCTTGAGGCCGCTGATCCGCGCATCTTCCGGCGCGATTTCGCCCCGCAGCAACCGACTGGGTAGGTGAATCATCTCGCTGAATTGAAACCCGGCAGCGCGGACACCCAAAGCCGTCGCCTCAGGCCAACTGATCAGCCGAGTGGGATTGCCGAGGGTCACCCCGATCGGGCCCTGCCCCTCGGGAGGTGAAGTGCGCGGGGTGAGCTGGACTGTCGTCCGCTCGCCTCCGCGCAATAGCTCGAGGCTCGTAGCCTGATCCTCCCGTTCGGTGATCACATCTTGCAGGACCTGGAAACCGTCAACCTCGACATCCTGAACCTTCAGGATTTCATCGTTGGGGAGGATGCCGGCCAGATCGGCCGGAGATCCGGCCTCTACCTGAGTGACGATCACCCGTTCCGGGTCGGGGGCGGCGAATTTGAATGCGGCTGTGAAGGCAAGCACTGCCAATAACAGGCTAGCCATCGGTCCGGCAATCAAGACCGCCGCTCGGGTCAGTCGTTTGGCGCCTGCCAGGCCGCCTTCGACCAGCGGGTCGTCTTCACCGGCTGGCTTGACAAAGCCCCCCAGGGGTATCAGGTTGAGGGTGAAACGGGTCCCACCCGCCTCGAAGAGGGTTACCAGCCGCGGGGGGAAACCCAGCCCGAATTCTTCCACCCGGACTCCAAGCATTCGGGCGACGAGAAAGTGACCAAATTCGTGCCCAATGATGAGAGCGCCTAAGACCAGCGCGAAAAGGAGAAAATCAGACACGTTTGTGCTCCGAGGCCCCTTTCTGGGGGAGGCCGCACGATTATATCACCCGCCCCTTTGGCGCCTGGTAAGACCTTCATACCAGCCAGGCGCCAGGACCTGGGGCCGCACGCAGGATCCCGATTTGGAATGAGAGGTCGGCCAATCCTTCGCGCACACTAGATTCGGCCTCGGGCAGGCACAGGCAGTGTACGTTGGGGCCGGCGTCCACCGTGTAGCACACCGCAACACCCTGGGCCCGCAGCGAGCGAACTTGCGCCATGACAGCCAGTGTGCTGGGCTGCCAGTAGTGCAGCGGCGGCGAGGAGGTCATCATGACGGCGTGCATCATGTCGCTATCCTGCTCGACTACCTCGGCGAGGTGTTGGAAATTCTTGGCAAGCACGGCTTCGCGGCACGCCTGCAGCCGGCGAGGGGCATCTGAGACCCGAGCAGCCTGGAGCGGGCTGGTTTGAGCGCTGGAATGGCCCGCGGTAGAGCCGGTCGGCTTGGGGTTTGGGTCGGTGACGACGATAAGGTCGATGATCGTCCAATGTCCAGGCTCGGCGATCGGCCGAGCGACGCTGGCCGCATCGTCCTCTCCGGCGACGAGCTCTACGTATCCGCCGAAGATCGAGCGGGCAGCCGAGCCGGATCCGCGGCGTGCCAGGGCAGAGAGCTCGGCCCGACCGAGCTCCAGACCGGCCGCGGCACAGCCTGCCAGGGTGAGCGCGGCAAAGGCCGCTGCCGAGGAGGCCAGCCCGGCAGCGATCGGAAAGTCCGTGTCGCTGTGAACGAATGCTCCAGCTCGGAGTCCGGCTGCCTCCCGAATCAGATCGAGGTGGCGGCCGACTCGCTGCAGGGCGGCTGCCTCAGCGGGAGCCTGGTTGATCGTGAGTTGATCCTGGTCGAGATCGGGATCGAAGCCGACCCGGGTTTGAGTTTTGAGTCCGCTCAGAGTCAGGGAGATCGAACCGTTGGAGGGGATCCGGAGGGCGTGGTCGCGGTCGCCCCAATACTTAATCAGTGCAATGTTGGGGTGGGCCGCCGCAACGGCTTCTCTGACGCCCATGGGCGGCGAGTCTACCACCGAGGGACTGCCGCGACCTTTTTGGGCGGGGGTCGACGCTTAGGGCGCGTCGCTGCCGCGGCCCCAGACCTGAATGGCAGCTCCTGCGTTCCCGGCTTTGAAGACATATAACGCGAGGTAGGCCGTGTCTGCCGACATGCTGATACCGAGCGTACGCGCTACCCCGAGTGGCTGAGCGAGCAGCAATTGTCCTTCAGGCAAGCGAAACAAGCGCAGCTCATTCTGGACCCCGACCGCAGCCAACAAGCTCCAGTCGCTCGAGACTGCGAATTGCCGGAAGTTCAACAGTGGCAGGTCCAGCAGGGTTTCGCCGCTTGCCACGTCGACGATCCGGATTCCCTCGGTCGGGTATCCGTAATCGACGTGAAGCAGGAAGCGGTCGCCAGTGGGGGAGATCGAGAGCAACAAGTCGTTCTCGTGCTCGATCGGAATCGTCCCGAGGCGGGTGCCCTGTAAGTCAAAGATGCCAATCTCGCGCTGACGTCGATCCTGCAGCGCGATTGCCGAACCGTCGGGGAAAAGAACGGCCGCCTCGATGAGCCCGGGATAGTTGAAGCGGGAGATCTCTCCCCAGCTGTGGGGATCCCACAGGATCACATTACCGTGAAGATCCGCAGCAAAGAAGAATTCATCGGCATGGAACCCTGCCGCCATGACTCCAGAAACTGGAGGCAGGTCAAGGGAACTCACCTGCTCTCCCGAATCGACCTGCCACACCCGGAATTGAGAGACGTCATCTGCAACTACCGTAGATCCATCTGGCGAGACCGAAATCGTGAACGGGGAAAACATCTCAAACCCGATCAGGTCTTGGAGGGGTTCACCCTGGGCCAGATCGAATTGTTGGATTAGTAGGCCGTTGCCGTTGTGCAGCATCACGTCGCTGTCTGGTGAAAATGCTACCCGGACGCCGAAGCCAGTTCGTGCGATCGATATATCGTCGAGTAACTGGAGGGTCTCCCCGGGTTGCACGTCGAGCAGCGAGCGATTGAAGGCTGCGGCTTGCGATTCGGCGGACGGGGTCTCTGCGATTGGCGCGTTGCCAGGCACACTCTTTGGTGCGGCGCCGGCTAGCGGTGGCTGTGAGACCTCCGGCTTGGAGGATGCTGCTGTTGGCACAGGCAGGGAATAGGACAGCGCCGGAGCGCGAGCCACAGCTGCAGGCACGGGGGACAATTCGGCCGACGAACGCTGTTGGCAACCCGCCAGGGCGGCGGCCAGCCCCGCGGCCACCAGCAGCTCTAGAGCAAGACTTCTTGACGGTGTTTCCACTCTCGAAAACTCCGCAACTATTGCTGTATATTTATGTTAGTAGTACTGGGGTCATGTTCCGATCGACCCTCAATTCTGCGGTCTTATGTAGTACTCTGGCACCACCTTAGCTGTGGTGAAGATAATCCTACCTCGGAATCACTGGAGTGGGCTGGGTCTTGCCGCCGCGACGACGCTCGCGCTGGCGGCAGTCGCTTGGGCCGGGTTCACCGGGCCGAACCGGACCACGACCCAAGAGGTCCGCGATCCAGGCAACGACCAGTGGTTCTGCGACAGGTCTGGCAGACCGCGATGCTGGTTCCCGCCGGGCAATCCGTGCCCAGACGCTGGTGGCTCCCATCCTAGCGTCGGCGCGCAGAAAGCGTGTTTCGGTGGTTTGCCAGCCGATTCCTGCGGCTGCGATGAGGCCTACACCGAACAAACCGTCAATCTGCCGCCGGCGACGGTTAATGGATCGTCGACCTGCGGCGTCCCTGGCACCGCGGGCTGGTGCCGGGGTGGTGCTTCCCTCGACCTCTCGGCCAACGAGCCGTTGGTGCCCAATGTTATTCAGCTTATAGAGGGGAATCCTGGGGGGGTCTTGTGCGATCCGGCCGACGGAGGCAGCGTTTCCTGCTCCTGGTCTGGCAGTGACGGCGACTTCAGCTTGCAGTTCTGGGCAGTCTCCTCGTACGGCGATACCAGCGCGATGTCCACAACCGGCTGGAAGGTCGACTCGGGTCCTCCCAGTGTGAATCTGACTCTGAGCGGCGGAACGCCGGGCGGGGGCGGTTGGTATCGGGGTGGAACAGTCACTGTGTCGGCGAGCGGTGCGGACGCGCTCTCCGGGATTGCGAGCTCGGAAGTCGCGATCGACGGCGGCTCGTGGAGTGGAGGCGGGCAAGTCAGTAGCGATGGGATCCATACTGCCAGCGGCCGAACGAGAGATGTGGCGGGGAACGAAGCGACCGGCACGATTTCG
>CAYHSI010000052.1:0-10520 GCA_964359225.1 uncultured Anaerolineaceae bacterium | reverse complement strand
GAAAGCCGCGGCTACGAGCGGTTCCATGCTCGGCAGATCTACCGCTGGATCTACGTGTACGAACCGGGGGGCTACTGGGCCCGGCTGGAATCCGAGGCTGCCCTGACAATCAGCTCCGATGCGGCTGCCTACGCTCCCTACGACACCGCCACGCTATTCATCGAGTCCGCGGTGGGTGGCCCGGCGCTGCTCACGGTCGAGCGCAGCAGCATCCGGCGGGAAAGGGTCATCGAGTTGACACCGCCGATCACCGCGGTCGAGCTGCCCATCCTGGCCGGCGACGCGCCCAACATCTTCGTCAGCGTGGCCGCCTGGCAGGCCCAATCGACCCGGATCACCGGCGAGTACCAGTACAGGAACCTGCCCGCCAGCCGGCTGCTATCGGCCAGCCTGGAGCTCCCGGTCGAGGCGGTTGGTCGCGAGCTGCAGGTGGAGATCGTCAGCGATCGGCCCGCCTACGGTCCCGGCGATGAAGCCGAAGTGCGGCTGCGGGTGACCGATGCCGACGGACAACCCGCCGTCGCCGAGGTGTCGCTGGCATTGGTGGACGAGGCCATCTTCGCCTTGAGCGAGGACCTGACCGAGCCGATGATGGAAGCCTTCTACGGCCGCAGGGCCAACGGCATTCGTACGTACTCCTCGCTGGCTCCGTATCGAGAGATCTTCCTGGACGGACGCGGGGGAGGCGGCGACGGCGGGCCGGGCTCGCCCGGGAACCCGCGCTCGGATTTCGAAGACCTGGCCGCCTGGTTCCCCGAGCTGCGCACCGATGCGAACGGTGAGGTCATCGTCCGCATCCGGCTGCCCCACAACCTAACCTCCTGGCGCTTCGTGGCGCGGGCCGTCACCCGCGACACCCGGGTGGGTGAGGCCAGCCTGAACATCGTCACCCGTCAGGACCTGGTCGTGCGGCCCATCCTGCCCCGCCAGCTCACCGCCGGGGACTCCATGACTCTCTCGGTGCTGGTGCACAACTTCAGCGACCTGCAGCAATCGATTGAAGTCGTCCTCGAATCCGGCGAGCTGCAGATGGACGGCGAGGAGACCCAGTCGATCGACCTGGGGGTCGGAGAGACGGGGGTGGTCGGCTGGACGGTTTCGGCGGAGGCCGCGGGCGAGGCGGGCGTCACCATCACCGCCCAGGCCGGTGACCTTTCGGATTCCGTGCAGCTTTCACTCCCGGTTCAACCGCTGGCCGTGCCGGATGTGTTCACCCAGGTCGGCTCCTTCACCGGGGAGTGGTCGACCCAACTCGTTCTGCCGCGGGACGCCTCGCCGCTCAGCACGGTCACCCTCCGGCTCGACCGGTCGGTCGCCGGGACGGTGCTCTCCGGCCTCGAGTTCCTCACCGGCTTTCCTTACGGGTGCGTGGAGCAGATCATGAGCCGGGCCCTGCCCAACGCGGTCGTGGGGCGAGCCGCGGCGCGGCTCGGGTTGAGTGGGTCCGGCCTGGAAGCAGAGCTGCTGGAGAAGGTCAACCAGGGTACCCAGATGCTGTACGCGATGCAGCATTCCGATGGGGGCTGGGGCTGGTGGTACGACGACCGCAGCCATGACTACCAGACCGCCTGGGTGGTGTTCGGCCTGGCGGTCACCCGGCAGGCGGGCTACCTGGTCGACGACGACAGCCTCGCCCGCGGGGCGGGTTGGCTGGCGGACAATCTCGACAGCATGGACCCGCGCACGCGGGCGTTCGCCCTGTACAGCCTGGCGCTGGCGGGCTTTCCCGAAGAGGACGCCAGCCTGGCCCTGGCCGACGAAATGCTCGGCTTGGACCCCTTCAGCCAGGCCGCCCTTGCCTTGGCACTGAGCGAGGCCGGGCAGGCCGAGCAGGCGCTGGTGATCGTTGAGGAACTGGAAGCCGGCCTGCTTCAGGTCGGCGATCAAGGCTACTGGCCGGCGCCGCACGAGGACGGCCATTACTACGAGAAGACCATGGCTTCCTCGACCCGCAGCACCGCGCTGGCGCTGACCGCCCTGGTGCGGATCGATCCAGACTACCCGGGGATCGAGGGGGTCGTCCGGTGGCTGGTGGCCCATCGCCGGCCCTCTGGCTGGGGCACCACCAACGAGACCTCTTTCGCCGTGTTGGGCCTGACCGATTACCTCCTGGCCCAGGCGACGGCGGGGGGCGAGAGCGGCTATCGGGTGACTCTGAACGGCGAGGAGTCCGCCCGGGGGGAGCTGGCCGGCGAGGGAGGGACGGCGGAGATCGTCATCCCGGCCGAGGACCTGCAGGTCGGCAGCAATGAGCTGCTGCTGCAGCAAGAGGGCGAGGGGAAGCTGTATTACGCCCTCACCACCCGGATGCTTCGACCGCAGCTCGCCATCGACCCGGCCGGTGTGGTCAGCGTGACCCGCAGCTATCGGGATGCCGAGAGCGGAGCGAGGATCGAGAGCGCCCAGGCGGGCCAGCTGCTGCAGGTAGAGCTGGAAGTCGTGCTCCCGGTGGACGGGTTCTATCTGCTCATCGAGGACAAGCTCCCTGGCGGGCTGGAGGCGCTCAACGAGAGCCTGAACTCCGAGAGCCACCTGTTCGACGATAGCGGGGACGGGATCTACTACTGGGAGGAGCTGGGATACAACTACAAAGAGGTGCGCGGCGACCGGGTGAGCTTTTTCGTCACCGAATTGGTGGCCGGCTCCTACACCTACAGCTACCTGGCCCGGGCGACCCACGCTGGCGAGTTCGTGGCGCTGCCGGCGGAGGTGTCCGCCATGTACGACCTGACGCTGTGGGGCCGCTCGGGGAGCGCTGTGCTCGAGGTCGTGCCCGCGCCCGGTGGTGGGGAACTGGCTTCGACGCGGCGGTCGCAGGCGGGCGGGGTGGAGTGACGCCGCGCGGCCGTTAGTTTGCGCCGCGTAGCCCTACGCTGACGAGACCATCGGCTCGGCGGCTTTGTCCTCGGCCACTGGCTTTCCACTGATCATCTTCAGACTGCCGGCGGAAGCAAATAAGTAAGAGCGCTTGTTCTGCCGCGGCTAAAGCGGGTGGCGGGGCATTATTGGGACCGGCGGCTTGGGCATGGCCGGTGAGTGTTTGGATTACCATCTGAATATGTGCCCAGATATATGCTAGAATGGATACGGCGTCCCTTGCCCGTGGAGGCAAAGCGATGAACAAGATCATTGGGGTGACTGAATTGCAGCGCCGCTTCAAGAGCGTGTTTGACGAGGTGGTAAAGCGGGGGGTACCGTACATCCTGACCCGGGGCAGTCGGGCCGAGGCTGCGCTACTCCCGTACAAGGACTTCCTGCGGTACCAAGAGCTGCAGGAGAGGGAGATCCTGGATCGCTTCGATCGCCTATCGGAACGCATGGGCGAGCAGAACAGGCAGTATTCCGAAGAGGAGGTGGAAGCCGACATCCGAGCCGTCCATAAGAAACGGCTCCGCCGTTGATCAGAGCCGTCATCGATACCGACCTCATCATCCGGGCCGTGATCAAGCCGGGCGGAACAGTCGGCGCGGTCTTACGACGGCTGCGGGACGGAGGCTATACGCTTCTCTACTCCGAACCCTTGCTGATCGAACTCGTCGACGTCCTAAATCGGCCCCGAATTCGGCAGAAATACGGCTTGAGCACTCAGGACATTGAGACCGTACTTGCGCTGATCCTCCTGCGCGGCGAGGCGGTCACCCCGGCTCGGCGCATCGCCGTCTGCCGGGACCCGAAGGACAACATGATTCTGGAGGCGGCCGCTGCCGGTAATGCTGATGTGATATCAAGCGGCGACGAGGATCTGCTCAGCCTCCGGGAATTCGAAGGGATACCCATCGTCGTCCCGGCCGAGTTCCTTCGCAGGCTGGAAAGCAGTTCCTAGAAGAGTACCCACTCCCTATGCGGGCTAAAACCCGATCCCTTGGTCCAGGGATTCTATCGGTGATCCTTCGCGGGGAGCCCGATGGCGAGAAGGAACATGACCTTCAGCCCATCGGCTGACACACCCAGGAAGTGCTCGGCGGGCTCGTCGTAGAACGTGAGGCCGGTCGCGCCGATTCCGAGTGCGTAGGCGGCCAAATAGCCCCAGCCGGCCATGATCGCCGCTTCCATCTGAGCCAGCCGGTACCCCCGCTCGCCGTAGATTGCGAGTACGTTTTCGAGGTTCGCCATGAAGTAGATGTTGACCGCCGCATCTCCGGCCAAATCCTGGTCGAGTGCCAGCTGCGCCGCGTGCGACTTGAAATCCCCGAGACGGACCTCCTGAAGTCCTAGCCTTGGCTTCCGTTCGGTCACGATCACCCGATAGACGCCGGACGCCAGACCTTCCACCGCGTTGACAATGAGGTACGGTTGGACCAACGCTGCCGTGCGTCGATAGTCAGTCCGGATCGGCCGAATCGAGCGGTCCAGCAGCGTGGCGAGTTGATCCAGGTTGATGGGATCCCCGGTGAATCCTCGGCTGGAGCCTCTCCGCACGATGACCCGTTCAAGCGAGACCTTGGGGAGGGCCGGCTCCGGAAGCGGGTATAAGCCCGGACCGACGGGCTCTACGCTTCGTTTCTCGGCCCCGGAGGTGCCTGCCACGAGCCAGACGCCTACCGTTTCAGCGCTAGACAAGGACGTCTCCTGGTGGATCTCGGGGATCATCGGAAAGGCTCGCCGCCCGGAGGTCTTGGGCTCCCAATCGTGATGGATTTCACTAAGTTCGGGGGTCGTCACCTGCGCGGGCGCGGCCTCTGCACCGATCGGAACCAGCGCAAGCAGCAACTCTTCCATGGGATCGATCCCGAGCAGCCGCGCGACGCGCATATCCGCGAACCCCATGACCAGCTTCGTGGCTATGCGCAGTGAACTCGCTATCGCGAGCGTGTTCGCCAGGATCGTCCCCGCGTCCCAGAATGAGTGCCGGTAGGCGCGGGCCTGGTACTTGACCGCGTTTCGCCAGTAGACGTCTGTGTACACGATCGTGACCGGCGCGTAGCGCACCGTTTCGGTGCCTCCCGCGGCCTCGGTCAGCTGGGCCCGGTGATCCCCTTCTCGCAGTTGGAGCAGCCGCGACCCCTTGGGATCGTAGTGATACACGCCCGCGTCCAGCCCCTCGATCGGCCCGCTCACGACGTACAGCTCGATGTGATACAGGGCGCCCGTGCATGCAGCCGCCCGAAAGGGGTAGCCGCGGATCGTTTTGGTGATGCCGGCCGAGTAGTGCAGGACGCGCGCTAGCGCATGGAGGTCCGGCGTGCCCGATTCGCTGTTGAAGCCGCCAATCACGGAGAGCGCCGAGGATTCTTCCGCGGGCGCGCCGATCGGCAACGCCACAGAAGGACGATTCGCGTACTCCTTGTAAAGGACGGGCCGCATCCCTGAGAAGTAACGGTGCCGGGAGTCCAGCAGCGCACCGTTTGGATGCTGTGTACTCTTGTGAAACTCGAGCGCCTTAGACTCGCCGCCCATTCCGGAGGGAATGATAACAAGGCAGATTCGAGCCGGACGCAGAGCGGCAGGGTGCTGGTCTTCGAGAGACCCGTGGCTCAGTCCGCCACCCCGTCATTCAAGGCTCCAATTCAGACGAGGGTCATGTCGCTGTGAGGTAGGCTGAGCGCGGCGAGGAGTACTGGTACGACGGTCCAGTTTACTTGGCCGGCCTATTGGAAGTCATAATGAGCGAGCATGGGCAAGAAGTGGCTTCGCCACGCGCTGCTTTTCTTCTCCGCGATCCTGCTTTGCCCGGTTAGCGTTTACCTGTACAACGCGTGGCCGTATCTCAGGGAACACGGCACCGAGGTGACCCCGGCTCGATACTCGGCGATGCGCGAGCGATGGTCGACCGAGGGACCCGATCATTATCGTCTCGTCGCCAGCTACCAGTGGGAAATAATGGGTGGATGTTCAGAGGACGTCGAGGTCCTTAATGAGGCGGTGATAGCTGTGTATCGATCTGATTGTGGAGGAGTCCTGACCGTCTCAAGGATTTTTGACATGTTCCAAGATTTCGTGGGACCTGGTAGAACCCGCCCGACAGTCTCCGGAGAACAATGCACGAACTACCTCGTCACTGCGGTCTTCGACAGCCAATTCGGGTATCCCCACTCCATGAGAAGCCATCGCATCCCTGTTTCCACCCGCGGGCTGTACTTCTCCTTCGAGCGGGAATTTGGGCCGTTCGCCTGCCTGGCAACTTTTCCTCCTCTGCTGACCGCTACGATCGAGGCCATCACACCGCTCGAATAGCTCGCCCCCGCTTGCCGACTCCACCCGGTCGTTCGCGACAGGTTCAAAGCCTGGCCACGCTCGATCCGGATCCGCGGTTCAGAGGTCCGTCGGGCAGAGGTCTGCGGGGAGGTACGTCCGATTCTCGTATCCGTAATCCAGGGCCATCTGGAACTCATCCGGGCTCGCCGCCGCCACCTCCTGGGCCGCCAGGCAGGCGGCGCTGAAGTCTCCCGAGGCCGTGAACTCCTTCCAGAATGCCTCTCCCATCCGTGCAAAACCATTGCCGGCGGTGCCGGATGGGTGGCTGCGAATCAGGTCCAGGTAATCGGCCCGGGCAGCCTCGAGATCCTCCAGCTTGATGTGGGTCAGGATTAGACGAAACCGGGCGTAACCCGCTAGCTCCAGACGCCGTGCGTCCACAAAAGCTTCATCCACCAGCATGGTGGGCCAGTCCTCCAGGGTCCGGTCCTGGATCACGCGGTTGTAATACTCGAGCGCCTGCGAGTAGTCGCCTGCCGCGTAGCTGTCATCACCGTCATGAACGGTGTGGATGCGATAGGCTGAGGGCAGGAGTTCAAGCTCCCCGGGTTGGAAGAGCAGAGTCTGGCGATTCCAATTCCAGGTGACGCTGCGCTGGCGATACGGACCCGCGCCGATCGAACCCACGCCGGTCCCCGTCATGATGATCTGGTACGAGCCATCGGCGGCCGGACCGACGAACTCGATTCCAGTGCTCGGCAGCTCGAAGTCGACGTCCTCCATCCAGTCGCGCAACTCGCCATTTGCCCACCCGACGACCTCCAGCCGGGCAAAGCACGTATGCGCGCCGCAGCCCACCCGTCGGATGATCAGGTCATCGAGCCCATCGGCCGTGATGTCGAACACGCCCTCGATGGTCGGGGTCCAGTAGTATCCAATGTCCTGCGTGGCGTAGCCCAGCCGGTACTTCCCTCTCTCGCACACCGCCACATAGACCTTCCCATGCTGTTGGGGGTCGTCCCACCAATCCACGAGCGACATGACCAGCTCCGGAACGCGGTCGCCGCTGAGGTCAGGCTGGGCGAAGGTGTCCTCCACTTCGAGTCCACCGTAGTTGATTACGTGAAGCTCATCGGTGTAGACAACGAGCTGGTCGAAGGCGAAGGCAGCCATCCGTTCGAACGAACCGCCTGCGTTGAGATAACTGAGGAAGGCGTCGCCATATTCGAGGACGTCCTCGATCGGCTCGGGCTGGACCTCGGCCGGCGACGGAGGGCACTCGCCGGGAGGCTCCGGAGTTCTTGTCGGAATGACGGGAGTCGCCGTCCGTTCGAGCGGGAAGCTCGTGGTCCGCTCCGGGAACGGTGTGGAGCTCGGCTCGGGTGCAATTGTAGAGCGGCCACAGGCGGCGAGGCCGAACCCGAGGATCGCAGCGAACACGAAGTTTCGGGTGACCAGTCGCGGGGTGTAGGGATCCCGGCGCGCTCCCTGAATCGCCCGCACCAATTCCGAACCGTTCATGGGCCTCGGCCCCAGAGGATCACCCGGCCGTCTGCATAGACAGATGCCCGCGTGTCCCCGTTCGGCGACCAGGCCAATTCCGATACCACCCCATAGTAGTTTTCCAGGATCAAAGGGCCGTTCCGCTCGTCCAGCCGCCACAAGAAGATCCGACCGAAGTTGGCGTCGTCGTAATAACCTCCTCCGATCCCGGCCAGCAGCGTCGAATCGGGGCTCCAGGCCAGCCCGTTGATCCACCGCCACGGCCTACCCCACGACCCGGAGCTCGACAAAACCAGGTCGCCACTTTGCGCATCCCAGATCCTCAGCGGACCCTCGACGTCCCCGGCTGCGACCATGTTTCCATCGGGCGACCACAGCGCGGCCGACGGCGGCCGGCCTTCCGGCAAGTACGGTCCGAGCGACCGCCCTTCGATGATCTCCCACGCTGCGATTCCGCTCCAGGTGCTCGCCAACAGCGCCAGGCCGTCCGGCGACCATCGAACGGTCCGGGCGCCGTCTGTGGTCTTCAAAGTGCTGATGAGCTTCCCGCTCGACACCTCCCAAATCTTCACCCCGCCCCCGGTCGCGGTGGCGACCGCAGTTCCGTCGGGCGACCAATCCAGGTCGTACGTCCCGTCCGCGCTGGGCAAGGCGTGGAGCGGTTCGCCTCGCTCGACATCCCAGGTCCGGGCAGACTTATCGATGCTCCCAAGGGCCGCGACCATCGAGCCATCCGGCGACCAGGCGAGCCTGTTGATCCATCCGAAGTGGCCAACAAGCGTGCGCTCAAGTTCCCCCGTCGTTGCATCCCAGATATACACCTTGCCGATCGTGCCGACAGCAATCCGGTCCCCGAGGGGCGACCATTCGCAGGACTCCGGCCACGAGTCGTGCTGGAGATCGAGTATGCGTTCGCCGGTCGCAGCATCCCAAACGACTACCGAGTCGTTCGAAAGGCCTGCTGCTAACCTGGCCCCGTCGAGCGACCAATCGAGGCAATGAATCGCAGCTTCTGTCTGGAGAACCCGAACCTGTCGCAGCGGCGGTTCCTGCGCGGGCGTCGGCCCAGGGGGCAGAGGGACCGCGGTGGATGTAGGTTCATTGAGTTCTGGAAGCGGCGTTGGGCTGCCTGGCTCCGGGTGAATCCCGGTTGATAGAGACGGTGGAGTCGCGGTCAAATCTGCGGAAGATTGGCACGCCGCGCCGATCGACAAGGTGAGGGCCATCACCAGGCGGCTGCCAAAACGCAGGCTCAAAGGCCTAGGCGCGCGGCTCACGTCCTCCCTCGGCGCGACACGGATGGCAACGCCCGACCCAGATCGGGAGTTCCCTGCTCCGTGGGACATAGGTCTGCAGGGGTATACGTCCGATTTTCGTATCCGTAGTCGAGCGCCATGCGGAATTCATCGCGGCTCGCAGCCACGACCTCTTGCACGATGAGGCAGGCCAAGTTGAAGTCCCCCGAGGCCGTGAATTCGCTCCGGAACGCTTCTCCCATTCGGGCAAACCCACTGCCGGAACTCCCGGCCGGGTGGCTGCCGATCAGGTCCTGGTAATCGGGCTCGGCAGCCTCGAAATCTTCCAGCTTGATGTGGGTCAAAATCCGGCGAAAGCGGGCGTATCCCGCCAGCTCCAGTCGCCGTGCCTCCACGGCTTCGTCATCAGCCGGCCCGGGCGGCCAGTCCTGCAGGGTGAGGTCATGGATCACCCGGTCGTAGAGTTCAAGCGCCTGGGAATAGTCGCCAGCGGCGAAGCGGTCATCGCCGTCGTGAACGAAGTGAATGCGCCAGGGTGAGGGGAGCAATTGACGCTCCCCGATCCGGAACAGCAACGCCAGACGATCCCAACCCCAGGTGACGCTGCGCTCGCGATACGGGCCAGCGCCGATCGAGCCCACTCCGGTGCCGGTCATGGTGATTTGGTACGAGCCATCGGCGGCGGGTCCGATGAACTCAATGGCAGTAGTCGGCCATGAGAATTCGGCGGGATCCATCCGATCGCTGAGTTCGCCATCGGTCCACGCCACGACTTCGAGCCGGACGAAGCACGTATGTGCGCCACAGCCCCTCCGCCGGATGATCAGGTCATCGAGTCCATCGGCGGTAATGTCGAAGACGTCCTCGATATGGGGCGTGGGGGAATAAAGGTTGTCGGGAGAGCTGTAGCCCAGTCGATATTCCCCACTCACACACATCGCCACGTAAAGCCTCCCGCGCTGTTGGGGGTCGTCAACCCAATTGACGAGTGAGACGACCAACTCCTGAGCGCCGTCGCCATTGAGGTCGGCTCGCGCGAGGGGCAGCCCCAATCCAAGCGAGCTCAGCACCCCGAGCTCATCGGCGAATTCAACCAACCGTTCGAACGAACCACCGGCGTTGAGGTAGGCAATGAACTCGTCGCCGTAATCAAGGACATCGTCGATTGGCGGAGGCGGGACGTCGGCCACTGGCGGCGCGCAATCGCCTTGCGGCGACGGAGTTTCAGGTAGAGTCGTGGGAGCCGCCGGAGGCTCGCGCACGGAGGTCGTCGTTGACGTCAGGCCTTGTGAGGGTATGGGGCTGGCCTCGGGCGTCGCCGCCGAGCCCCCGCAGGCGGCCAGGCCGAACGCGAGCACCGCCGCGATCGCGGAGCTTCGGATGACCCTGCGCGGAGTGTAAGGCGCCTGGCACGCGGCGCCGATGAGCAGCATGAGGCTTGGCATCAGGCGGCTTGGAAGACGAAGAGTCAATGCCAAGGACGTCAGGAAGTTGCCCTATTCTGCAAACAATTCAGCGAGGGCTGCCAGGACTTCAGCCTGTTTGGCTAGCTGGATGCGGCCCAGTCGTCTCACAAGCCTCGCCTTGTCAACCGTCCGGATCTGGTCGAGCACGATTTGGCCGGCC
>CAYHSI010000051.1:0-10730 GCA_964359225.1 uncultured Anaerolineaceae bacterium | reverse complement strand
CTCCACCGATAGTCCGAGGCTTTGCAGCTCCTTGACCAACACCCGGAAGGAGGCCGGGATCCCCGGTTCCTCTACCTGCTCGCCTTTGACGATGGCCTCGTAGGTCTTGACCCGGCCTTGCACGTCGTCGGACTTTACAGTCAGCATCTCTTGCAAAATGTGGGCCGCGCCGTACGCTTCCAGCGCCCAGACCTCCATTTCGCCGAAGCGCTGGCCGCCGAATTGAGCCTTTCCGCCCAGCGGCTGCTGGGTAACCAGCGAGTACGGACCGGTCGAGCGCGCATGCACCTTGTCTTCAACCAGGTGGTGCAGCTTCATCATCATGACGACCCCGATCGTGACCGGATTATCGTAGGCTTCACCACTCTTGCCGTCAAACAGGACCTGCTTCCCGAGGGTGGGCGTCGGCTCGTGGGTCTCCAGCATCACCTTGACCGCTTGCTTGGCCACCGCTTCGGGGCTGCTGTCGGGCTTTACTTTGCGACCTTTGGACTCGATCCACAGCCGCAGGCAAACATCGATCACGGCTTTGTCGAACGGCTCCCGCTCATTGACTGGGGTCTCGGAGTCATCGAACACGAGCAGCTTGTCTGGGTCGTAATCCTTCTGGCGCAGCCATTCTCTCAGCGCCACCCGGCGAGCGTAGTTCCGATCGGTGGCGATCAGATCGATGTCGTAACGCTTAGACTTCAACCAGTTTTCCAAATATAGACGCCGAATCTCCTCGTCGTCCTCAAAGGCTTCCTCATCGTAGTAGCCCTTCTCCTTGACCCAATCCCAGGCTGCGGTCCCGATTTCCTGCCAGGCTCGATCGATCAGCCAGGCCCGGGCCAACTCGGCCTCGATCTCTTCTTCATCTGCGCCATCGAACACCGGAGTAATGGCCCGGAATCCGAGCCGGTGGGCCGCCCAGCCAAGATGGGCCTCGAGCAGCTGGCCGATGTTCATTCGCCCGGGTACCCCTAACGGATTCAGAATCAGATCCACCGGCGTTCCATCCGCCAGGAACGGCATGTCTTCAACCGGAACGACCTTGGATATGACGCCCTTGTTGCCATGCCGCCCAGCCATCTTGTCCCCTTCGGTGGCCTTGCGTTTCTGGGCAACCGATACCCGCACCATCTTCTCGACCCCAGGAGGCAGGTCGCGGTGCTCTTCTCGGGTGAAGACCTTGACATCGACGACCTTGCCGCGCTCCCCGTGCGGCATGCGAAGCGAGGTGTCCTTCACCTCGCGGGCCTTCTCGCCGAAGATCGCCCTCAGCAGTTTCTCCTCGGGAGTGAGCTCCTTCTCGCCTTTTGGTGTGATCTTGCCCACCAGAATATCGTTCGGTCCGACCTCTGCCCCGATCCGAACAATTCCGTCCTCATTCAGGTCGCGCAAGGCCTCATCGCCAACGTTCGGGATGTCGTAGGTAATCTCTTCCGGACCAAGCTTGGTGTCGCGGGCTTCAACCTCGTGCTTCTCGATGTGTATCGAGGTGTAGCGATCCTGTTGGACCAGCCGCTCGGAAATCAGAATCGCGTCCTCGAAGTCGCCGCCTTCCCAAGAGAGGAAAGCACAGAGCACGTTCTGCCCTAAAGCCAACTCACCACCTTCAGTGGACGTCGAATCAGCAATGACATCCCCCTTGGTTACTCGTTGACCCTTGATCACCGATGGGCGCTGGTCGATGCAGGTGCTCTGATTGGAACGATTAAACTTGCGCAGCTTGTAGGTCCGGCTTGCGCCCTTGGACCGGACAACCACCGTACTGCCCGAAACCGATTCGACATCCCCACTCTCCTCGGCCAAGATCACTTGCCCAGAATCGTAGGCTGCCTGCCGTTCCATTCCGGTGGAAACCAAAGGCACTTCCGGATCGATCAAGGGAACCGCCTGGGTCTGCATGTTGGAGCCCATCAAGGCCCGGTTCGCATCGTCGTGCTCCAGGAACGGAATCAAGGAAGCGCTGACCCCCACAATCTGGCGGGGAGCCACGTCCATGAAGTTGATCTGGTCTGGGGTGGCGAAGAAGAAATCACCGTGACGGCGGCAAGAGGCTCGCGGATTGGAAAACTCCATCCGTTCATTCAGCGGGGTGTTCGCCTGGGCAATTACGTATTTGTCCTCTTCGTCGGCGGAAAGATACTGGGTGTCATCGGAGACGAAAGGAATCACCGGGATCAATGCTTTGCGTCGGGCCATCCCGCTCGCCAAGCTGTCGCTGACCACTGTCCCGTCTTTGGCCAGGACCTTGTCCCCCTTGGCGTCTTTCCAGCTGCCCCGCAATCGCTTTCCTACCAACCGCTTGTCTTTGGAGCTCAACTCGTTCACCACCCGGCGATAGGGGGTCTCAATGAAACCGAACCGATTCACCCGGGCGTAGGAAGCCAACCTCCCGATCAGGCCGATGTTGGGGCCTTCCGGGGTCTCAATCGGACAGATCCGGCCGTAGTGGGAGTGGTGTACATCGCGCACGTCAAAGCCGGCCCGTTCCCGCCGCAGGCCGCCTGGTCCCAAAGCAGACAAGGTGCGCTTGTGTCTCAGCTCGGCCAGCGGATTGGTCTGATCCATGAATTGGGATAGCTGGCTGGAGCCGAAGAATTCTCGGATCGCGGCTACGACCGGGCGGATGTTGATCAACGAGACCGGTGAGAGCTGCTCCTGATCCCGGATCGACATTCGCTCCAGAATGACCCGCTCCATCCTGCGCAAACCCACCCGCAGCTTGCTCTGGATTAGCTCGCCAACCGTCTTTACCCGCCGATTGCCGAGGTGGTCGATGTCATCCGGGTCGGCGGCCCCGTTGTTGATGCGGATCATTCGCTCAACAATTCGGACTACATCCCAACTGGTGACCTGGCGATGGTCCTCGGGCACCAGTTTCTCCAAGCCAAGTTTTCCATTCAGCTTGTAGCGGCCGACCCGCTCCAGGTCATAACGCCGCGGGTCGATCAATTGGTCCCGCAAATACTCGCGGGCGTTGTCGAGGGTCGGTGGGTCGCCTGGGCGCATTCGGCGGTAAAACTCGACCAGTGCCTCTTCGGCCACGCTGCGGTTGTCGCGCCGCTCCCAAGTCGGCTCCTGCCGCATCGTGGTGGCTATGTAGGGGTGGTCGGGGTCGACGTCCGCCTGAGCAAAGAGCTGGAGCAGCTCTTCGTCCGATCCGTCCTTGATCGCCGGCTTCTTGGTTCCGTCGTTGATGGCCGCCAGCGCCCTCAGCAGGATCGTGACCGGGATGGTTCGCTTGCGGTTGAACTTCAAGGTCAGGTAGTTGCTCTTGCGGCTCTCAAACTCCATCCAAGCGCCCCGGTCGGGGATCAGCTTGGCCGAGGCCAATCGGCGGCCGGTGGTCCGATCCTCCGGAGCCTCAAAATAGACACCCGGGGAGCGGATCAGCTGAGAGACCACCACCCGCTCGGTCCCATTGATGACGAACGTGCCCTTCTCGGTCATGATTGGGAAGTCGCCCAGGAAAATGTCCTGTTTGATCGGCTCGGGAACTTCGGTGCCGGCAAGCAGTACCGAGACATAGAGCGGGGCGGCGTAGGTCAGATCGCGTTCGACGCACTCTTCAAGGTCGTGCTTGGTCGCTTCAAACCAATACTTGAGTCCAAACTGCTTGGACTCCTGGGTCTTGCCTGGGAAATAGAGCTTCATCCCCCCGTTGTACGATTCGATCGGCGAGACCTCATCGAATAAATCGGCAAGCCCCTCAACTTTGAGCCATCCGAACGAATCGAGTTGGACTTCAATTAATGAAGGAAGCGGGAAAGTGTAGCGAATGCGCGAGTAATTCTTGAGGCCTTTGTCAGCCATACCGCTCCCTTTCGTCCGTGCGAAGTTCTAAGTTGGAGATGGTTACAAACCGGTGATGACCTAACCCTGCTTCGGTCATTGCCGGGGCCAAGTGCCTGACCAGCAACCGGATCAGCAGTCCGGGCGCGGTTAAGCCCCTTTAAATTGGGCGAACCTGTAGATTACCATAGTTCTGCCCACTTGGCAATCGTAGCGGACCCCGAAGCGGGGTGGCGTTCAGCCTCCCGAATACAGATTTCGGTAGATTTCATACACCTCAAAGATGACCCGAATGTAGAGTTGGGGTTCATCGAGGCGGATTACTTCCAGGAAGAGGTCTGGATCCGAGGGGGCCAACTCTTTCCAGAACTGGGCGTTGCCGGGACCCGCGTTGTAGGCTGCCAAGGCAGCGAACAGATCTCCCTCGAAACGATCGCGTTGGCTCGCCAGATAGTAGGTCCCGAATCGGACGCTAACGATCGGCCGGTGCAGGTCAGCACTGGTGTAGTTCGGGGGCCAACCTAGCTGGGCGGCGATCGACTCGCCGGTGCTCGGGATCACCTGCATCAGGCCGTGGGCGGCGGCCGATGACGTGGCGAACCCCTCGAAGAGACTCTCCTGTCGGACGACCGAAAGCAGGAACAGGCCGTCCAGGCCATAGCGGGCGGCCTCCGGCAAGATCAGCTCTCCGAAGTAGGGGCCAAACCGGATCCGATTGAAGTACACCGGAGCGTCCAGTGTCGCCGCATCGTCCAGCCCAGCCAGCCTCAGGATCTGCCGGGAGGCAAAGATCGCTTCCCGGTAGAGCCCCAAACTGAGCAGTTCATGCATGAGGCGGTAGGTCGCCTCCGGGTCGCTCTCGAACGACCCCCGCAGCGACGAGAACTCGGCTGCCGCAAGCTCCAGTTCCCCGAGTGCCCAGAGTTCACGGCCGCGGATAAAGCGTTGGTCTCCGGCAATGGCCAGGTTTGGCTCGCTCAGCGGATCCGGCCCAAGCAGGTCGAAGGTCTGCCGCAGCCACTGCTCGGCCTCAGAGCGTTCGGCCTCCCGGTCGTAGGTGAAGTCGAACGCCCCACTGCCTTCGAACACTGGACGACCCACCAGGAGTTCCCCCGCCCTGACCGAGTAGTATCCGGTTGGATCTGCCTCCACCGCTCGGTTCCAGGCGGCCTCCGCCGCTTGCGGGTCACCGCCGGCTTGCTGAGTCTTTCCGATCCAGAGCTCCGCCGCCGCTGCATCTGCCGAGGTTATGGCACTGGCCAAGGCGCGCTTGAAGGCCAGATCCGCCTCGGCGAATTGCCCGAGGCGAAACCGCGCTACCCCAGATAGGAATGCAGCTTGGTGGGCTAGATCTTCGCCCGGATACAGCTCCGCCAAGCGGAGCCAGATCTCGGCCGCCTGTTGCAGGTCAGCCCCCCGCTCTGCCGTCCGGCCCGCGGCGAACAGTGCTTCGGAACCGATACCCGGCTCCGGCCGGGCGGCGGCGAGCGCCAGGTAGGTGTCGACAGCCGCTGAATACTGATCAAGATAGGCCCACTGGGTGCGTGCCTTGGCCAGTGCCGCATCGGGCCACAGGGCGTCTGCCGGGAAGTTGGTGACCACCCATTCGAAATCGGCGAGCGCCTGCTGGGAGTTCCCGAGCGCCAAGTGACTCAAGCCTCGATAATAGAAGCCTGCCGCGCTTGGCACACTACCCAGCACGCGATCGAATGCCGCCACCGCCGGCTCGTAGGCCCCGGCGTGATAATCCACCAGACCGCGTTGGAACTCGTCGACCGGGACCCCGGCCTCCACCAACCGAATGAGGGCAATGTAGCTGTCATAGGCACTGGGGAAGTTGCTTACCGAGTCCATGTAGCGGGAGACAGCTCCTTCGAAGTCGCCCAGCCCCTCCAGCGTTTCCCCGGCAAGCAAGTTCATCGAAGCCTGGGTTCCTGGGTCCGTAGTCTGAGCGGAGATCGAGTCAAACTGAGTCAGGGCGAGCTCGAGCTCGCTAGCTTCGAGATAGCACCGGCCAATCTTTACCAGCAGCGGCAGGACGTCTGTGATGCGGGGTGCGGCGATCGCATTCTGGTAATGACCCACTGCTTCCAGCGGCCGTCCCGCCAGCCGCAGCGCGTCGGCGAGCCATTCCTGCACATAGGCATCCAGGACTCCTGGCCGCTGCTCCAGATAGGCGGCGTAGTCCGTCGCAGACAGCTCGGGCTGGCCAAGACCGAGAGACGCTTGGGCTCGCAGGAGCCGGGCCTGCGCCGACCGCTCGCTCGTTGGAAAGCGATCGATCAATTCGCTAAATTCAACTTGGGCGCCGGCGTACAGTCCGGATTGCAACAAGGCTTCCCCTCGCCCATAGAGGGCCTCAGCGATCTCCTCCGGTCCGCCGGCTTGCTCAAGCCGCCGGCTGAACTCAACGTACGCCTGGTCCCAATCTCCGTTGAACAGCGCCTGCTGGCCGGCATTGTTCAACTCCGAGCGGGTAGGAGCTGGAGTCGGAGAGGGGAGGGCAGTCGCGGTTGGGGTGGCGGCCGGCTCGAGGGTCGGGGTTGGAACCAGGGGAGAGGCCAGGCTGCAGGCGAGGGTCAGCAGGGCAAGCCCCGCGCCCGCTAGTCGAGGGCCGGAGAACACGGCCGGCATGATATCATCATTACCTTGCAAGCCGTCTGTGGGCGTGCTAGACTTTCCGCCCAGTTCCACTGCGCTCTCGGCGGAGAGCGCGTTTTTGTGCCTTGCCGGTGAGAACCGTATCTTGGGACCCAACCCTCTCGGCAGTCAAGATGATCGATCAGCGGCGCTTGCCGGCTGAGTACTCGATCGTCACCTTGGAATCAGCAGTAGCCGTTGCCGAGGCAATCCACGACATGGTAGTCCGCGGCGCTCCCGCCATCGGGGCGAGCGCCGCTTTTGGGTTGGCGCTGGCTGCCGCTCGATCAACCGCCTCGAGCACCGAGCAGCTCTGGACGGACCTGCGGGCCGCCGAGCAACAGCTGCGGGCCTCCCGTCCGACCGCAATCAACCTGGGGTGGGCGCTCGACCGAATGTTGGCTCTAGCCCAGGCTCACTCGGATGCGGACCCGGCTGCGCTGCGCGGCCTGCTTGTCGCTGAGGCTCAGCGCATCGCAGACCAGGACGTCGACATCAATCGGCGGATGGGCAGCTACGGAGCGGCTCTGGTTCAAGATGGCGACACTCTGATCCACCACTGCAATACGGGCGCGCTCGCCACCGTGGACTACGGCACCGCCCTGGGGGTCCTGCGCACTGCCCACGAAAATGGAAAGGCGATCCATGTTCTGGTCGACGAGACTCGCCCGCGCTTGCAAGGGGCGCGATTGACGGCTTGGGAGCTCGATCAATACGGGATCGAGCATGAGATCATCGCCGACACTGCTGCCGGCTCTTTCTTGCAGGCCGGCCAAGTGGCGTCGGTATTTGTGGGAGCCGACCGGGTCGCCGCCAACGGCGATGTTGCGAACAAGATCGGGACCTACATGCTGGCGCTGGCTGCTTACGACAACCGGGTCCCATTCTATGTTGTTGCACCCACTTCGACCATTGATCTCTCGGTGGGCAGCGGCGTGGAGATCCCGATCGAAGAGCGGCCCGCCGCCGAGGTGCTCAACCTGCAGGTCGATGGGGAGCCCATTGCGCCCTCGGGGAGCCGGGCGCGCAATCCGGCGTTCGACATCACCCCGCATCGCTTGGTGACCGCGATTGTGACCGAGGTCGGCGTCCTCAGGCCACCCTACGAGTTGGTACTTGCGGAAGCCGTCAGTTCGGCCCGGAGCCTGTGGACGTCGTCCTGACCGGCTCGATCGCGTTCGATTACATCATGCGGTTCCCGGGCCGGTTCGGCGAACACATCCTGCCGAACCGCCTCGACAGCCTCAGCCTGTCCTTCCTGGTGGACACCCTCGACAAGCGCAGAGGTGGCATCGCAGCCAACATCGCCTACTCGATGGCGTTGTTGGGTGAACGCCCGCGGATCATGGCGACCGTGGGCGAAGATTTCGAGCCCTATGGTCGTTTCTTGCAGAGCATCGGGGTGCAAACGGCCGAGATCAAGATCATCCCTGGCATTCACTCTGCCTCCTTCTTTGTCACGACCGACGCGGTGGACGCCCAGATTGCCAGTTTCTATACCGGGGCAATGTCCCACGCGGCCGAACTGAGGGTGGCCGACCTTGAGCCGCGCCCCGAGCTGGTGCTCATCTCGCCTAACGACCCGCGAGCCATGGTCAGCTACGCCTCCGAATGCCAGCAACTCGGGATTCCCTATTTCTATGACCCGAGTCAGCAGATCCTTCGGCTTGAGGGCACCGAGCTGGAGCAGGGGATCGCAGGTGCGGAGGCGCTGTTCGTCAACGACTACGAACTCGCCCTGATCCTGGACAAGACCTCCCTCACCCTGGCCCGAATCGCCGAGCGGACCCGGTTCACGGTCATTACCCGGAGCGAGCTGGGATCCGAGCTGATCACGCCGGACGGGCGAGTCCAGATCCCCGCCGTGCGACCGAAGGCAGCGGCGGAACCAACCGGGGTCGGGGACGCCTATCGGGCCGGTTTCTTGAAGGGATACATCCACCAATTTCCGCTCGAGTGCTGCGGCAGGATGGGTGCCCTGGCTGCCACATACTGCCTCGAGAGTCTGGGGCCACAGGGGCAGCAGTATGACCTGGGTGAATATGTGTCGCGGTTCGAACAGGAATTCGGGTCAGAGTGCGGGCTCAAACAGCGACTGGGTTAAGACCGGAGGAAACTATGTCCGACGATTATGACATTCGAGACGCCAGCCTGGCGGAAGGCGGACGCAGGCGAATTAGCTGGGCCGAGCTGGAGATGCCGGTTCTTCGCCAGATTCGAGAACGATTCCAGAAGGAGCTTCCGCTCAAGGGCCTGCGAGTATCAGCCTGCCTGCACATCACGGCCGAGACCGCAAACCTGATGCGAACCTTGCAGGCGGGAGGTGCCGATTCCGTGCTGTGCGCCTCAAACCCACTTTCAACTCAGGACGACGTGGCCGCCTCGCTGGTCGTGAATGAGGAGATCCCGGTGTTCGGGATCAAGGGCGAAGACCGGGACACCTACTACACCCACATCAAGGCCGCCCTCGATCACCGGCCGACGGCGACGATGGACGATGGGGCGGACTTGGTGAGCTCGCTGCACAAGGACCGTGCCGGCCAGCTCTCGGAGGTGGTGGGCGGTACCGAAGAGACCACCACCGGCGTCATCCGGCTCCGGGCGATGGCCAAAGCGGGCAGGCTCGGCTATCCGATCCTGGCAGTGAACGACGCGATGACCAAGCACTTCTTCGACAACCGCTATGGAACGGGCCAATCCACCATTGATGGGATCCTGCGGGCCACGAATATTCTGCTGGCGGGCAAGACCTTTGTGGTTGCGGGGTACGGCTGGTGTGGCCGCGGTCTGGCGATGCGGGCCCGGGGACTTGGGTCCAATGTCATCGTCACCGAGGTTAATCCGCTGTCGGCACTGGAGGCCGTGATGGACGGGTTCCGGGTGATGCCGATGGACGAGGCCGCCAGGCTAGGCGATATCTTCTGCACATTGACCGGCGACGTCCATGTGCTCGACCGGCAGCACTTCATGATCATGAAAGACGGAGCCATCCTGGCGAACTCTGGGCACTTCAATGTCGAGATCAACCTGGAAGCCCTCGAAGGGATGGCAGGCGAGAAACGGAAGGTCCGCGAATTCGTCGACCAATACCTTTTAGCCGACGGGCGCCGGCTGAATCTGCTCGCCGAGGGCCGCCTGATTAACTTGGCAGCGGCCGAAGGCCACCCGGCTAGCGTGATGGATCTCTCATTTGCGAATCAGGCCCTCTCGCTCGAGTACATCATGAAGCACGCCAGCGAGCTGGACGACCAGGTCTACACAATCCCCGAGGATATCGACCGGGAAATCGCCCGCTTGAAACTTGAGACGATGGGGATCCGGATCGATTCGCTAACCTCCGAGCAGGCCCGCTACCTGACTTCCTGGGAAGAAGGTACCTAGCCGAGGCCGACCCCTCAGGGACTGACCTCAACCAAGACGAATACCGGGTCGCCGAACAGTTCACCACTCGGCGTCTTGGCCTGCCAGCTAGCGAGGTGCTCCCCCGGCTCGCGGGGTGCAGTAAGCAGCACCTGCCAGATTGCCGCCTCGCCAGCCCGAGCGGGATACAGCGCAAGCTCGGCCGGACCGCCGAGCGATCCGCTGTCTGTCCGGACCAGCCGGTATCCAGGCCCCCAATTGCAGGTCCCCGAATTCATGACCGACCAGCGCTTGTCGATCAGCGCCCCCGGCTCTACCTGGCTTCCATCCGGCACGGAGAGATCTTCAATGAACCGAGCTTGGTCCACGCATCCGGATTGAGTCAGTACGACCGGGGGTGCAGGAGTTGACGGAGCACGGGTGCTCGTCGCGAGCGGTTCTGGCCCGATGAGTTCCGTCGAGAGTGGAGTCGCAACCGGCGGCGGTCCACAACCGGAGAGCCACAGGCCGAACAGTGCAGTGCTCACCCAACTCAAACTCTCGGCCGCTCGCCTCATCATCACAATCATCGCCCGATCCAGAGAGCGGGGCAAGCCGCGCGGTTGATCTGGATGCTAGGCGGCGTAGGCCAACCGCGATTCTGCGATTGCGGCCGGGCGGCCCTCCTCTTCGCTCTCGCCCTCCGAGCTGACGAAAGCCAACCCGCTAAGACCCCGGATTCGAGTTTCGAGATCCAGCATCATCTCGGGGTGCTCCCGCAAGTAGTTCTTGGCGTTGTCCCTACCCTGCCCGATCCGGGTCTCGCCAACCGAGAAGAATGACCCGCGCTTCTCCACCAACCCATTCTCGACCGCCAGGTCCAGGATCCCCCCAACCTTGCTGATCCCCTCGTTGAACAGGATCTCGAACTCGGCCACCCGGAACGGGGCGGCCACCTTGTTCTTCACCAC
>CAYHSI010000050.1:0-10780 GCA_964359225.1 uncultured Anaerolineaceae bacterium | reverse complement strand
GCTGCCCGGCCTCAGCCGGACACCGCTCCAGATTACCGGCTGCGTCGATATGCGGCCTGATTTCCCAGCCGAGTGAGCAATTCTCGGTCCTCAAGCAACAGTTCCAGTTTGTCTGCCAGAGCGGCCGGATCCGCAGTGGGAACATGGAGGCCCGTTTCCCCATCCCGCACGAGAAAAAGCAGCCCCCCGGTTTCGGAGGCCACAACCGGCGTTCCGCAGGCCATCGCTTCAAGCGCGACCAGACCGAAGGATTCATAGTGGGAGGGCATCACCACCACTTCGGCGGCCGAGTAGTAATACTGCAAAGTGTCCTGCGAGCGCTTACCCAGGAAGGTCACCCTGGGTTCGATCTGAAGCTCGAGGGTGAGCGACTGCAGCCGGCTCATCTCGGCCGTGAGCTGTTCCGGGCTGGCGTCCGGCTCCCCGCCGATCACCATGAGCTGAATGGAATGCCTGGCAAGCACTCCGCGCTGCTCCAACAAGGCGACCGCGTTCAGCAGCGAATCCAGCCCCTTGAGCGGCTCGATCCGCCCGACGAAGAGGATGATCCGGCGGCCGTCGGGCGCCCCAACGTACTCTCGAGCTTCATCCACCGGGATGGGATAGAAGCGGGCCGTGTCGACTCCGGGCTCGATGACCACCGCCCGGTCGGATTCGATCCGGTAAATCCATCGAAACTGGGCCAGCTCAGCTTCGGTGGAGGCGATGATCCGATCGGACTCTTCCAGCAACCGGCGTTCCATCGCAATCCGCTGCTTAGAAGCTCGCTCCTCGGGGCTGCGAGCCACCCGGTTCTTCATTTCTCCCAGGGTGTGAAACATCTGCACGACGGGCAGCCCCCAGGCCTCGCGCAGCCGCAGCCCGACCTGCCCACTCAGCCAATAGTGGCTGTGGATCACATCGTAGCTGAGCCGCTTTCGTGCGGCGAAATCAAGGATCCCCCGCTCGAACTCCGGCAAGTAGCGTGGCAGCTCATCCTTGGGCACCGGCGTCTCCGGCCCGGCCGGGACGTGCACAACCCGGTTCCCATATCCCAGGTCGTGCAAGACGTGTGGGACATGCTCGTCCTGCGACCGGGTAAAGACGTCTACCCCCAGCCCGCGCCGACCGAGCGCCCTAACCAATTCCCGGACGTAGACATTCATCCCACCGGCTTCCTTGCCCCCCAGAGTTGCCAGCGGGCACGTGTGATAAGACAACATCGCAATCCGCATCCTTCGATTATCACCGCTGGCGGATGCTTTTTCCAGTGGGTTGGTATAATCCCGCCGGGTTGGCTCGGATGTTGGCCCGTCGGCCTAAGCCACCATAGCTCAGCCGGTAGAGCGAGCGCTTCGTAAGCGTTAGGTCGGGGGTTCGATTCCCCCTGGTGGCTCCAGCAGGTGTGAGACGCCGCAGGGCGTCTCTGCCATTTCGGCCTACGCGTATAATGGCCGCATGGCGAATAGGCCGCCCCCGATCGTGATCGGGATCGCCGGCGGCACCGGGTCGGGGAAGACCACCGTCGCCAGTGTGATCCTCGACCGGGTCGGCGCCGAGCGAATCACCTTCCTGCCCCAAGATGCTTACTACCTTGACCTTGCCGATCTCCCCCTGCCTCAGCGAGCGACCGTCAATTTCGATCATCCCGAATCGCTCGAGACCGACCTCCTGATTGAGCATCTGCAGCAGCTCAAGCGTTGGCAGCCGGTTGAGGTGCCAGTCTATGATTTCACTACCCATGAGCGCACCGAGCGCACGACTCGGGTGGAGCCCCATCCGGTGATTCTGGTGGAGGGGATCCTGGTCTTTGCCGAGCCCCAGCTGCGCGAGCTGTTCGACGTCAAGCTCTACGTCGACACCCCGGCGGACGTTCGATTCATCCGGCGCCTGCAGCGCGATATCCAGGAACGGGGACGCTCCATGGAATCGGTGATCCAGCAGTACGAGGCCACCGTCCGCCCGATGCACGAGGAATTCGTGGAGACCTCGAAGCGCTTTGCCGACGTGATCATTCCGGAGGGCGGTTTCAACGCCGCGGCGATGGACCTGGTCGTCGCCCGAGTCACCGCACTACTCGACAAACGATAGATAGGAGGGTATGGAATTGACTTCGCCAAGCTTCACCGCACCCCCTGCAATGCAAATCGACCCGGCCTTGAGCTACCAGGCCACGATCCGAACCGATCGGGGTGACATCGCATTGGATCTGTGGGCCGATCGGGCGCCGCGTACAGTGAACAATTTCGTGTTCCTGGCCCGCAGCGGGTTTTACGATGGGGTGACCTTCCACCGGGTGATCAAGAACTTCATGGTCCAGGGCGGCGATCCAACCGGAACCGGGAGCGGCGGGCCAGGCTACCAGTTTGAAGACGAGTTTCATCCAGAGCTGCGCCACGACGCCCCGGGCGTGCTCTCGATGGCCAATGCCGGCCCGAACACGAATGGTTCCCAATTCTTCATCACCCACGTCGCCACTCCCTGGTTGGACGACAAACACTCGGTCTTTGGCCGAGTGACCTCTGGGATGCCAGCTTTGCTGGCCATCCCGGAGCGCGATCCGTCCAAGCGCAATTCACCGGCCGTCACGATCCAGTCCATCGAGATCCGCGAATCGTGAACCAGACCGCCGGACCCCTGCCGCGGCGGATCACCGCTCTGCGGGTATTTGCCCTGCTTGCGGTGATCGCGATCACGGTTTTCATTTACTCGATCCGTGATCAAGCCGAACAACTGGAGGCCTACGGATATCCGGGGATTTTCCTGCTCTCGCTGCTGTCGAACGCGACGATCATCCTCCCCGCCCCCGGGATCGCGATCACCTTCGCGGCCGGCGGAGTATTCGATCCGTTTTGGGTTGGGGTCGCCGCCGGGACCGGCGCGGCCCTGGGAGAGCTCACCGGCTACTTGGCCGGGTACAGTGGACGGGGCGTTTTAGAGGGGACGGCGATTTATCAACGTCTCTTAGAGCTCACCCGCCGCTTCGGAAACTGGACCGTGCTCGTCCTGGCGGTCATTCCAAACCCCTTCTTCGACGTCGCCGGGGCGGCGGCCGGCGCGCTGCGGATGCCGGTGACTACCTTCTTGTTGTGGGCCACAATCGGCAAGCTGATCAAGATGTGGGCCGTGGCCTACGCCGGTGCGCTTTCGGTCGACTGGGTGCTGCGGCTGCTGGGTTGACCGGCTGTGAAGCGCTCCCGGCGCAGCGTCACTCGTTCGAGGGCTCCCGAATCAATCGTGACCCCGAGGCCGGGGCTGGCCGGCACATCGATCGTCCCATCCGGATTTAGAGCGAACCGGGGCGAAGCGATATCCTCGTCGTAGTACCGGTCGGAGGCTGAGATGTCCCCGGGCAAGCTAAAGCCCGGCAGCGTTGCCAGCGCCAGGTTCGCCGCCCTTCCCACCCCCGTCTCCAACATTCCACCGCACCAAACCGGGATATCAGCCTTCCGACACAAGTCATGGATGGCCACGGCCTCGCTCAACCCTCCGACCCGGCCGGGCTTGATATTAACAATCCGACAGGCACCGAGATCCAGGGCCTGCCGCGCTTCGACCTCCGAGCCGATGCTTTCGTCTAGACAGATCGGGGTTGCCAGCCGTTCCTGCAGCCGGGCGTGTGCGAGCAGCTGCTCCTCGGCGAAGGGCTGCTCGATCAGCAGCAAGTCGAATTCATCCAGTGGGAGCAATTGCTCAAACTGATCCGGGGCATACCCACCATTGGCGTCAACCTGAAGAAGAATCCCCGGGAAGGATTGCCGCACAGCGCTCACCGGCTCGAGGTCATGGCCAGGCTTGATCTTCAGCTTGATCCGAGCGTATCCCTGCCTCAGGTGAGAATCGACAACCTTGAGCAGTGTATCCACACTCGATTGAATCCCAATGGAAACCCCGACCTGGACTCGGGTCCGGCGGCCACCGAGCAGATCGACCAGCGGCAAGCTCGCGACCCGACCCATCCAATCCCACAGTGCCAGTTCAAGCCCGGCTTTCGCCATAGGGTGGCCACGGACCGGTGCGAGCCGAGCACGGAGGCCGGAGATCCCCTCCAACGGCTGTTGGAGGATGGCGGGAATTAGATACTCTTCAAGGACATGCCAGGCCGTGCCAACCGTCTCGTAGGAAAAGCCGGGGAAGCCGGCGGCGACGCATTCCCCCCACCCTTCCTGCCCGGCCCCTTCGATCCTGATCAGCAGGCACTCGCGGTCTTGCTCAACTCCGAATGAGGTCTCGAACGGCTGCTGCAGTCGCATCCGCACGTGGCAGAGCTCGGCCGCCTCAATCCACAATTTGCCGCCGGCCATTAGCCCAGGGTGGCCTCGCCGAGCGAGAGCACATAGTAAGAGCGGGGGTATTTCTCGCCTTTCAGGTGCAAGAAGTCGGTAACCACGTAGCCATTCTGGAAGGCGGTCTCGAAGATCGTCCGGGTTAGCGCCCGCCACTCCGCGGCCAGGCCGAGGTCCGCCCGCTTGAGCTGTTGGAAGTCCGGCGGAATCTCGACCAGGGCCAGGTTGGTTGTCGGGGTCTCGGCGCCGTCGCCTGGCCGCGCCAGACCATCCGCGCCAAGCCCGGCCGAGTTGAGTCGCTGGGCGCCGGCCGAGAGGTAGTGAGCCAGGTCAAGCAGAGGCCGGGAGCCCTGCAGGCGGGACTCGACCCGATTCGAAGTCACCCACCAATCCACCTGCAGCCGGTCGGAGTGTATGCCCTGATTGAGCTCGTCCCGCATCGGTCCATAGACCTCCCGTTTGTAGGTCCGGCTCACGGCTCCCAGCCGATGGATGTTCAGGTGGGCATTCACGCTCATTAACGGATCGTAGGTCCAGGTCACCAATCGTATCCCCTGTTCGATCACGGCCAGGAGCTGAGCTCGCTTGAGTTCGAGCCCGACCCCCCGCTCGCGGAAGTCCGGGTGGACCCCAAGCATATGGGAGCAGTGTTTCAGCCGGGCCATCGCGACCCGGTTCGGGCTGGCCTCGTCGGTGCCCAGGAAACCCATCACGAAACCGACGATCCGCTCGCCTTCCGAGGCGACTAGCACGATGCCTCCGTTCTGGGCAACGGTCAGCAGGAGATGCAATGGAACGACGTCGGTCTCGCTCCCGGGCCAGATCTCCCGCTGCAAATCTTCGATCTGGGCCATGTCGGCCGGGCCGACCGCCGGCCGGATCACCAGAGTCATCGCCGCCACCCAAACTGCCGTCTCAACAGCTCCACGCCCCAATTGCGACCTCGAAGATAGTCAAGCTTTTGTTCCAGAATTGCGGGCTTGAGACCGAAAATGCGAGGCAGAGCATCCAGGCTCGCCATTCGGCTGGTCGCCAGGTAATCGAGGGCAAAAGTGGTCAGCGGTGAGCGCGGCAGCAGCCGCTGCATCATCCAGGCCAGGGCTCGCACCGAGGCCGGCGAAGTATGAACGACCCATCGCCGGCTGCCTGTGACTCGCTTGATGAGCTGTGTGAGTTGTTCGATCGTCAAGAACTCGGGGCCGCCGATCTCATAGGTCTGTCCGGCCATCGCCGGCTCCTCCAGCGACCACAGGATGCAGGTCGCCAAATCTTCGACCCAGATCGGCTGCAGGGCGGTCGTCCCATTCCCGGGCAATGGAAAGACCAGCGGCGAGATCGAAAGCAGCATCGCAATCGCACTGGTGAACCGGTCCCCCGGGCCGTAGGCGAGCGAGGACCGCAAGATGGTGGCAGGCACGAAGCTGCGCTGGATGGATTGTTCTGCGATCGCCTTGGCCCTCAGTACTGGAAATGCCGAAGAGAGGTCCGCCCCGAGGTGGCTGACGAAGATCAGCCGGCCGACCTTTGCCTGGCGGGCGGCTGCAGCCAGCACGGCGGTCCCCTGGATGTCGACAGCCTGCAATTCAGCCTCCCGCCCACGGGCCTCTGCGCTGGCCAGATGAACGACGCTCTCGACTCCCACCAGCGCCGCCCGCAGTCCTCGCTTGTCCAGCATGCTGGCGATGGCTACTTCCACGGCTATCCCTTGAGGTAGGTTCGGTGAATGTTGACTGGGGCGCAGCAGAATCCGGATTTGGCGCCCGGCCTCGGAGAGTCTCCGGATGACGGTTTGCCCGATGAACCCCGTCCCTCCCGTTACCAGGACCACCAATCTGGACTAGCCAATCCTCGACATAAGGGTGTAATCCTGCCTTCCGGGCGGGGAAGCCGGATTTTATCATGGCGGCCCGCGCCGCCTTTACAACCACAGTGTTATACTCGTGCATCCTTGCCGCCGGAGGAATTGTTGAGTAGGACGCGGGTCGTAATCACCGGGCTGGGCGCCATTACGCCTTTGGGAAACACAGTCAAGGAGACCTGGTCGGCCTTATTGGAGGGCCGTTCCGGGGTCGGGCCGATCACTCATTTCGATGCCAGCGCGTTCCTTACCCGGATCGCGGCCGAGGTCAAGGGATTCGATCCGGTTGCAGAGCTCGGCCACAAACTGGCTCGCCGGGTGGATCGGTTTACCCAGTTCGCCCTCGTCGCCGCCCGACAGGCCATCGAGCATGCGAAACTGATTGTCAACGAAGCCAATCGGGATCGAATCGGTTCGATCATCGGCACCGGCATTGGGGGGATCGGGACGATCGTGGAGCAGATGCTGAAGTTCCTCGAACGGGGTCCGAGGTGGGTGAGCCCGTTTACGGTTCCCATGATGCTGCCGGATACCGCGGCCGGCCAGGTCGCGATCGCCTTCGGCTTGCGCGGCCCGAACATGGCAGTGGTGACCGCCTGCGCCTCGAGCTCGAATGCGATTGGGGAAGCGGCTGAGTTGATCCGGCGCGGCGACGCGGACATCATGGTGGCCGGTGGCGCCGAGGCGAGCATTGTCCCGGTGGCGATGGCCGGTTTCAACGTCATGGACGCCATCTCAAGACGCAACGACCATCCGGAGGGCGCTTCGCGTCCCTTCGACCTCGATCGAGATGGATTCGTCGCGGCCGAAGGAAGCGCGGCTCTAGTGCTCGAGTCTTACGAGCAGGCAGTGGCGCGGGGTGCGCCGATTCTGGCCGAGCTGCTGGGCTATGCGTCCACCAATGACGCCTACCACATCACCGCCCCGGCCGCGAACGGGTCCGGTGCGGCGGCCTGCATGCGGCTGGCGTTGGCGGATGCGCAGCTCGCGCCTGGGCAGATCGAGTACATCAATGCCCATGGCACCAGTACCAAGCTGAACGACCTTAGTGAGACTGCGGCCATCAAGAGCGTATTCGGCGAGGCGGCCTATGACATCCCGGTCTCTTCGACCAAGTCGATGACCGGGCACATGCTGGGGGCAGCCGGCGCGGTCGAAGCTTTGTTCTGCGTGAAGGCAATTGAACAGGAAGTTCTCCCCCCGACGATCAACTACGAGACTCCCGACCCAGACTGTGACCTGGACTATGTTCCAAACCTGAAGCGGGCGAAAGCGCTGCGTTTCGTGATGTCAAACTCCTTTGGTTTCGGCGGCCACAATGCCACCCTCATCCTCAGTAAGTTTGACCGGAACTCGGATGTGCATGGGACATGACCCGCTATGCCCACATAACGGGCTGGGGGATGGCGGTTCCCGAGCGCGTTCTTACCAACCAAGATCTCGAGAAGATCGTCAACACCAACGACGGATGGATCATCGATATGACCGGCATCCGCGAGCGGCGGATCGCCAGCAAGACTGACACGACCGCCAGCCTGGCCACTCAGGCCGCGCTGAGAGCGCTGCACGGCTCGGGGGTCGCCGCCAACGAAGTCGACCTGATCATCGTCGCTACCTGCTCGCCCGAGCACCTCTTTCCCGCAACCGCCTCCATCGTGCAAGACAACCTCGGCGCCAGCAAGGCCGGCGCTTTCGACCTGCTGGCCGCCTGTACTGGATTCATATTTGCGCTCAACATGGCCGCTCAGGCCGTCCGGACCGGCTCGATCGACAAAGCGTTGGTGATCGGATCGGAGACCCTCTCCCGGATGGTCAACTATCAAGATCGCTCGACCGCCATCCTGTTTGGCGACGGTGCCGGTGCGTTCCTGATCGAGGGCCGCGACTGGCCGGGGGGCGTGCTGTCCAGTGTCATGCGCTCCGACGGCTCGGGAGGGGAACTGCTCTCCATCCCGGCCGGGGGCAGCTACATGCCGACCACTCTGGAAACCGTTCGGGAAAACATGCACTACATCCAGATGAATGGCCGGGAGGTCTTCCGGTTCGCGACCCGAGTCATGGCCTCGGCCACCCGCGAGGTCATCGAAGAGGCCGGCATGCGGGTGGAGGACATCTCGCTGGTGATCCCGCACCAAGCCAACCTCCGGATCATCGAGGCCGCCGCACGGGGACTCAAACTGCCGCTCGACCGCTTTGTCGTCAATATCGAGCGCTACGGCAACACGTCTACCGCTTCGATCCCCATCGCGTTTTGCGAGGCCTGGGACCAGGGGAGGATTCGCATCGGGGATAATTTGGTCCTGGTCGGCTTTGGGGCCGGGCTGACCTGGGGTGCTCTGGCAATGACCCTCACTGAGCGGGAACGGGTGCAGAAAGTCGACGGCCGAAAGAGCACCCTGCTCGTATCTCGGGCTCGGCTGAGGTCGATCGGGCGCCGGATCGGGCGCCGGTTGGACAGCCTGGTCTTTCGGACCAGTTCCAAACCACCCGACTGAACCCGGCAGTCACCGGAATCAACAATCAAAACCGGGCGGATGCCGCCCGGTTTCATTTCCTGCGATCGCGCTTCAGACCTCTCTACCGTTTGTCCCCGAGGCAGCTTCCTCTACCACCCCCAGGAATTCCTCCACCATGTCCCGCAGGTATGGCTCCGGCAGCGCGCCGACCTGCCGGTGGACCACTTTTCCGTCGGCGACGAAGAGCATGGTCGGGATGCCCCGGACGTCGAACTGTCCGGCCCATTGCGGATTGTCGTCCGTGTTGACTTTGGCCACGATCAAGCGGCCCTGATACTCGGCCGCAAATTTTTCGAGGACCGGGGCGACCATGCGGCAGGGGCCGCACCAGGGTGCCCAAAAATCCACGATCACCGGTGTGGCAGATTGCAGCACGGCCTTCTCAAACGCCTCATCGGTCACGTGTACCGGTTCGCCAACGATCATTTGCCTGTAATACCTCCCAGCTACGTCTGAATCTATCTTATCACGGCGGAGCACCCAGCCCCCCGACCGGCCTGTATAATCGCAGCGAATGTCGGCCTCCGCTACCGTACCCGGCCTCGACTGCCCCGCCTGCACCGCCGCCGGTCTGGTTTTCGACGGGGAGGCCGCCTTTGAATGCCATTACTGCGGGACCGTCCTGGCGGCCCAACCAACGATCTGCCCCTCCTGCGGCACGGAAAACCAACAGGGAGCGGACCTGTGCTCGAATTGCCACGAGCCGCTATCCATCGTTGCCAGTGTTCTCAACCGCCAGGGGGGAAAGGGCCCACCCCTCTGGCTTCGACGGCTTCGATCTCGGGTTGGCGCGATCCAAGTAGCCGAGGCCCAGGCCTCCGCCCGCCGCTTTGAGGTGCTCATGGACGTGGATCGGCGCCGGCTGAAGTCCGAAGCTGAGGACCAAATCCGAAGCCGAGAACGAGATCGCCAAGTGCTGTTCTACGGCGCGGCGGGGATCCTGGGGCTGATCCTGCTCATGCTGGTCATCGCTGCGATCGCCGGAGCGGGCTGATGGGGTCCCGCTACAGCGTCCGGCTGCCGGTATTTGAAGGACCGCTCGACCTGTTGCTCCAACTGATCGAACGTGAGCAGCTCGATATCACAAAGGTGGCCCTGGCCAGCGTCACGGATCAGTATCTCGAGTACCTGGAGCAACTTCCGCGGCGTCCCTTGGCCGAATTGGTGGAGTTCTTGGTGATCGCAGCGAAGCTGCTGCAAATCAAGTCGGAAGCCTTGCTTCCCTCCCCGCCCAGCCGGGAGGAGGGCGAAGAGGATCCTGGCGACGCCTTGGCCCGGCAGCTGCTGATCTATCGGCAGTTCAAGCAGGCCGCCGGCCAGCTCGAGTCGCGCGAGCAGGCTGGGCTGCGCACCTACCTTCGCACTTCGACTCAGCCCGCCCTGACCCCACAGCTCGATCTGGCGGGCCTCGGCGCCGGAGCGCTGATGGAGGCGATGTTGGAGGCGCTCACCGGGATGGGAGATTCATCCTCGCTGGAAGTGGAGGCCGAGCCACCCAAGATCGCCATCCGCGAGAAGATCGAGGCCGTACTTGCAGCATTGGAAGGGCGCGATATGGTCACGTTTCAAGAGATCCTTTCCGGTGCGGCCAGCCGGCTGGACATCGTGGTCTCGTTTCTGGCCGTCCTAGAACTGATCAAATCGAACCGGGTGATTGCTTGGCAGGAGCGGCTCTTTGCGGACATCAGCCTCTCCCGCGGGCCGGACTTCCTCGTGGCGGAGTGATGGACAATCGCCTGAGCGGTGAGACCTCTCCCTATCTGCTGCAGCATGCCGACAACCCGGTTGATTGGCATCCCTGGGGGGCAGAAGCGCTGGCCCTGGCCGAGGCCCAGGACAAGCCGATTTTCCTCAGCATCGGATACGCGGCCTGCCATTGGTGCCACGTGATGGCCCACGAATCATTCGAAGATCCCGAGACGGCCGCCCTCATGAACGAACACTTCGTCAACATCAAGGTCGATCGGGAGGAGCGGCCTGATCTCGATAGCCTGTACATGGACGCGGTGGTGGCCCTGACCGGGCAGGGGGGCTGGCCCATGTCGGTCTTCTTGAGCCCGGAGGGCGAGCCCTTCTATGGAGGGACCTACTTCCCGCCGGACCGGCGCCACGGCATGCCGGCCTTCAGAGAGGTGCTGCTG
>CAYHSI010000049.1:0-10807 GCA_964359225.1 uncultured Anaerolineaceae bacterium | reverse complement strand
CGTTGAGAATGTTGAGCATCGGGACTGGCAGAGTGACCGCCTGTTCACCCCCCAATGAGCGGAAAAATGACCAGCCACGGGCCGCGGCGACTGCCTTGGCGGCGGCCAGACTGACGGCCAGGATCGCATTCGCGCCAAGCCTGGCCTTGTTCGGCGTCCCATCCAACTCGATCAGCACGTGATCGAGCGCTTGTTGATCCTCCGCCGTCAATCCGATAAGCCGTTCGGCAATCTCTTCCCGGATGTGGTTGACAGCCTTCCGCACACCCTTCCCGAGGTAGCGATTCGGGTCTCCGTCACGCAGCTCTAGCGCCTCGTGTAGTCCGGTCGAGGCCCCGGAGGGAACCAGGGCCTCGCCCCAACTCCCGTTGCGCAAGGTCACTCGGGCTGCGACCGTGGGGTTGCCCCGCGAGTCGAGCAGCTCCAAGGCATCAACACCAGCAATTCGCGTGTCCATTGGGTAGCGGATTATAACCAGCTCGGAGGCGCAACCCAGGCGGAGAGCCGCGCGACATGGAAATGTTACAATCGCCAAATGCGCCGGAAGCCAATCTATCTCGACTACGCGGCGACCACGCCCTTGGATCCGCGGGCGCGACTGCGCATGCTGCCTTTCTTCGATGAGGCTTACGGCAATCCATCTTCAGTCCACTCCTGGGGCCAGCAGGCGGAGGCGGCCCTGGAGCAATCCCGGGCACGGATTGCTGCCAACCTGGGTTGTGAGACCGATGAACTTGTATTTACCAGCGGCGGATCCGAAAGCGATAATCTTGCGCTTCGAGGGGCAGCCTTCGCTGCTCGGCAAGGGCGCGCCGCCAACCACATCCTGATCAGCCCGGTCGAGCATCCCGCGGTGCTCGAAACCGCCAGGCAACTGCAGCGGCTGCACGGCTTCGAGTTGGAATTCCTACCGGTGGACGGGTTCGGCCGCGTGGAGCCGGGTCATCTCGCCGAGCGATTGAGACCCGACACAGCCGTCGTTTCGGTGATCTACGGCAACAACGAGATCGGTTCGGTCAACCCGATCTCCGAGCTCGGGATCCTCTGCCGGCAGCAGGGCATCCCGTTTCACACCGACGCGCTGCAGGCCGTTGCTCAGCTCGAGCTGCAGGTCGATGAGCTCCCCGTCGACTTGCTCTCGATCGGCGCCCACAAGTTTTACGGCCCCAAGGGGGTCGGCGCGCTCTATGTCCGAAGAGCAACTCCGATGATTCCAATCCAGACCGGAGGATCCCACGAGCGCGGCTGGCGAGCTGGTACCTCTAATGTCCCACTGATTGTCGGGATGTCGGAGGCCCTTGAGGTCGTGGCGGAACGGCGGGGTACGGATATCCAGGACTTCGGGAAGCTGAGAGATAGGATCGTTGACTCGGTCTTGGGAAGTCTTCCGGGTGCCCTGCTGACCGGCCATCCAACCGAGCGCCTCCCGAACCACGCTTCGTTTGTTTTCGAGGGCGTTGACGGCAATCAGCTCCTGGCCGCCCTGGACCTGGCTGGGTACGCCTGCTCATCGGCCTCCGCCTGCAAGACCGGGGAGCCGGAGCCCTCCGAAGTGCTGCTCGCCATCGGACTCGACCCCCTGCTCGCAATCAGTTCCCTTCGAGTCACCGTCGGACGGCAGACCACTTCCGTGGAGGTGGAGGCCTTTCTGACCAGCCTGCCGGAAGCAGTCTCCCGAGTGCGGGCAGTCGAACCGGCGTTTCCATGAACTCGCGGCGCACGATCGCCGTCGCAATGAGCGGCGGTGTAGACAGCTCGATGGCTGCTGCGCTGCTGGTTGAGCAGGGTGAGCAGGTGTTCGGTCTCATGTTGCGCTTGTGGGACTCTCACCCGGACCGCCCGAATCGATGCTGCTCGCCCCGCGATATGGCCAACGCCCGAATGGTCGCCGCGCAGCTGGAGATCCCCTTCTACGTATTGGACGTGCGGGAATCTTTCCGCCAGGCCGTGGTTGAGCCGTTCATTGCGGGATACCTGGAGGGGATCACCCCCAACCCGTGCATGGCCTGCAATCGACAAATCCGGTGGGGGCACCTGCTACGGCATGCTCGCCAGCTTGGCGCAACCCACCTGGCCACCGGACACTATGCCCGGATCGAGGGATCGGATAGTCATCCGCGCCTCTACCGCTCGCGAGATCGAATGAAAGATCAGTCCTACGTGCTCAGCGTGCTGGGACAGGCGGATCTCAGTCTGTCTCGCTTCCCGCTTGGCGAACTCACGAAAGACCAGGTTCGAGAGGCTGCAACCCAACTCCGCTTGCCAGTGGCAGATCGTCCGGATAGTCAAGACCTCTGCTTCCTGAGCGGTGGCGACTACCGTGAGTTTCTGAGGGACAGCGGGGGAGCCTCCTGGGAACCTGGGCCGATCGTAGACCAGGCGGGAACGCCGCTCGGCACGCATCAAGGGCTGCCTGCGTACACGATTGGCCAACGGAAGGGAATTGGGATCTCGGCCCCCGTGCCGTTCTACGTGGTCGCGAAAGATAAAGAACGCAATGCGCTCGTCGTCGGCCCGCGTGCGGCGCTCGCCCGGAGCTCTTTCCGGGTGGACCGCCTGCAGTGGGTGGCCGGCGAACCTCCCGAATTGGGAACTTCGCTCTCGGTGCAGGTCCGATATCGGTCTTCCGCAGTCCCGGTTCGGCTGCAACTCAATGGCACAATGGCTGGAGCGGAGGTCGAGCTGGTGCAGCCGCTGCTCCAGATCACCCCAGGTCAGGCCGCGGTTTTCTACTCTGGGGAGGAGTGCCTCGGCGGCGGGGTCATCATCCAGTGACCGTCCCGGGCCTCTACTTTGCCCTGCTGATTTCCACCGGACTCGGACTTGTCTTTCATTTCGTCCGAGGCGGCGGGCTTGCTCGGTTGGCGCTCTACCTGGTAACCGCCTGGGTGGCATTCCTCGCCGGGCACGTGGTGGCGGAGCTGCTCGATTGGCATCTATTCAGAGTCGGCCCGCTCAACCTGTTCGCGGCAGTTCTGGCTGCCCTGCTTGGGTTGCTAACCGCTTCACTGTTGGCCGGGCCGGAGCGCGGCCGCCGTGCGGCCGGACGGGATCGGAAGGCGGGTCCGCCAGGCTAGTGTGCTACAATTAATAGTTCGATGGCGCTGACCGAATCGACGAGTACCCCCTCCAGCCGGCGCAAGCAAACTCTCTACATCGCCGGGGGTGGGTTGGTATTGTTGGCCCTGATCGCGGGGCTGGTGTTGGCCGTCAGCGCGATGGTGCGCAACCCTCAGGGTACGGAGACAATCCGAGATATCGTGATTATCTTCGTGGCAGCCGAAACCCTGTTGATCGGGGTGGCACTGATCTTGCTGCTGGTCCAACTCGCGCGGCTGACCGCCCTGCTGCAGAATGAAATCCGGCCGCTGCTAGAATCGACAAACGAGACGGTGGCGACCCTGCGAGGTACAAGCGAATTCTTGAGCCAGAAGATGGTCGCACCAGTGATCAAAGCCAACAGTTCTGTGGCCGCGGTCCGCAGAGCCATTGGGCTTTTTCGGGCCGGCCGCGCCAAGTAGAATCGGAAACGGAGGGATGACGGATGGCAGATCGAGATGATTTCGGAGCCTTCTTCTCAGGCTTCCTGATTGGCGGAATCGTTGGGGCCGCGGTCGCTTTGCTGCTTGCCCCTCAATCGGGCGAACAGACCCGGACCCTAATTCGCGAGAAAGGGATCGAGCTGCGCGATCAAGTTGAATTGACTGCCTCGGATGCACGGGCGAAGGCCGAGCGGATCGCCGAGGAGGCCCGCTCTCGGGCCGCAGACTTGCAGCAGCGGGGCCAGGTCGTCCTTGAAGAGCAGAAGACCCGAATCGAGCAGGCGATCGAGCGCGGCAAGAAAGCTGCTCAGCCTAAGCGAACCGAGATCGAGAGTTAGTTCCTAGACGGATTAAGGTTCTCGAACAAGCGAACAGCCCCGTAGAGCCGGGGCTGTTTCTTTTTGGGGTCAGCTTGCCTGCAGCTCGGCCAGCGCCTGCGGGATCGCAGCCGCGACGTCACTTGCCAATACCGAAGCCGTGGTTCCCAGAGTCGCGGCGGCGAGCTCTCCGGCCCGGCCGTGAAGATAACCGCCCAGGACTGCCGCTGAAAAGGCCGGCACACCCTGGGCGCGCAGCCCGACGATGACTCCTGCCAGCACGTCGCCGGTCCCGGCCCGGGCCAGCGCCGGTGTTGCAAAAGGCAGGATTGTGGCCCGGCCAGCCGGCTCGGCGATTACCGTGTGGGCGCCTTTCAACACCACGATGAGCCCCCACTCGCGGGCCGACCGTCGGGCTGCCTCCAAACGCTCGGCCTGGATCTTCTCTTTCGAGCTGCCGGTGAGCAGGCTCATCTCGCCTGGGTGAGGCGTCAGGATCGAGCCCTCCGGGACGGCCTCCGGCCAACCAGAAAGACCGCTTAGGTGTTTGAGCCCATCCGCGTCCACGACGCACGGCGGCAACGAGCGGCCGGCGAATGCCTGCGCGCTGGCGCCCGACCGCTCTCCGGATTTCAACCGTCGTCCAAACAGCTCGGCGACGAAGTCGCGGGTTGGCGACTCGAGCCCCAGCCCGGGCCCGATCAGCACAGCCTCGGTCTTCCCCCACTCCGGCTCGAGCGATACGATCGCGGCCGGGCTGATCGCGCCAGACTCGTGGGGCAACAGGATCCAGGTGGTCTCCGGCAGCTCCCCGGCAATCATCGGTTGCAGGGGCGCGGGCACCGCCAAAGTAACGAGCCCCGCCCCAACCAGATAGGCCGATCGGGCGGCCAGCAGGGCTGCGCCGGGGTAGTTGGCCGATCCGGCGATAATCAGCGCCCGGCCAAAGGTTCCTTTGTGCGCATCGCGTGGCCGTCCCGGAAGCAGCGGTCGAACTTCAATCGGACTGGCCAGCTCAACCTCGATGTTGGCCAACTGAGCCTGATCCGATGGAAGGCCAATATCCGCGACCACCAGACGCCCAGTGAAGCCGGCCCCCGGGAAGCGGAGCAGTCCGGGCTTGGCCGCCGCAAGGGTCACCGTGAGATCGGCGGCAATGGTCTCCTCGGCAACCGCTCCCGAGTCGCAGTCGAGTCCTGAAGGACAATCCACCGCCACGATCACGGGCCGGTCGGCGCGCTGGCCGAGCGAGTTTTGAACTACCTTCAAGACCTCCTGCGCCGCTCCCTGCAGCGGCAGCTCGAAGCCAGTTCCGAGAATCGCATCCACGATGAGTTGGGCCCGCCCGACTTGCAGGCGGAGAACCCGGGAGCGCTGGTCTTGGTCTGCGGTCGCGATCAGGGTCCCGCGGCTTTGAAGTTTCGTTAGGTGCGGGTCATCTGCTGCCCGCGGCTTGGTGAGATAAACCGATACTTGCATGCCCGCCTGGGCCAGGTGTTCGGCAGCCACCAAACCGTCTCCGCCGTTGTTGCCGGAGCCGGCCAGGACCAGGACCTGCTTGCCTTCGACCGGGGCGAACTGCTCGACGATCACCTGTGCCACCGACCAGCCGGCGTGTTCCATCATCTGAGCGTAGCTGTGCCCAGCCGCATCGGCAGCCCGCTCGATTTGGCGCATCTGCTCCACGCTGACGACCTTCGGCATCCTTCAACCTCCGATGTCCCGGCCCCGCGGATTATGCGCGAACGCCGGGTGTGTGTCAACGCAGCCTGGCGCGGATTGACAGCCGGCGCGACCCCCGGTTACACTGCCGCTTCGCTCCTCCCGATGATCACCCGTGAACGGCTCGAAGCGCTCGAAGATCAGGCATTGGCGCCGTTCGCCCATCGTAGTCGAAATTCCCGCGGCCGAGTCTATCCGGAACCGGAACCCAAGTACCGTACCGCCTTCCAGCGCGATCGAGACCGGATCCTGCACACCACCGCGTTCCGGAGGCTGGAGTACAAGACCCAGGTCTTCGTGATTACCGAGGGCGACTACTATCGGACCCGACTCACCCACACCCTGGAGGTCGCACAGATCGGACGCAGCCTCGCTCGGGCGCTCGGCGCCAATGAGGATCTGGTGGAGGCCATCTCACTGGCCCACGACCTGGGTCACCCACCCTTCGGGCACTCCGGTGAAGCAACCCTCAGCCGGCTGATGGCGGCCCACGGTGGGTTCGACCACAATCGCCAATCGTTGAGGATCGTCACCGAATTGGAGCGCCGCTATCCGGACTTTCCTGGGCTCAACCTAACCTGGGAAGTCCGCGAAGGAATCGTCAAGCATGAGACCGAATACGATGTCGCGGATGCCGCCGGCTACGAGCCCCAAAAACGCGGGCACCTGGAAGCCCAGATTGCCAACCTGGCGGATGAGCTGGCCTTCACGGCCCACGATCTAGACGACGGCTTGCGCTCAGAGCTCATCTCGCCGGAAATGCTCGAGGGCGTGGCCCTCTGGGAGTTGCTGCGGCAAAGTATCGGGTGGATCGGCGGCCAGCTCGATGATCTGACCCGCCATCGGCTGATCCGGCGGTTGATCGGTTTGGAGGTTTCCGGACTTCTGGAGGCGACCAGTGCCCGCATCGAAGCCGCCAAGGTCCGCTCGCCGGAAGACCTGCAGAACTTGGACTATAACCTGGTCAGACACGCAGACGACTTTGTGGTGCTCAATCAGCAGCTGAAGGACTTTCTTTACTCGAATATGTACCAACACTTTCGGGTGGTGCGAATGCAGAGCAAGGCGGAGCGGATTGTGGAAGACCTGTTCAAGGCCTATGTCGAGACTCCTGAAATCCTCCCGCCCGAGACCCAACTGAAGGCCCGCCAATTCGAGCTCTACCGAAGCATTTGCGACTACCTGGCGGGAATGACCGACCGGTTCGCGATCCAGGAGCATCGCAAGCTATTCGAACCTGAGACCCTCCCTTAGTGGGCCATGGCAGATGATCAAACCTTTCTGACCGCCGAAGGCGCGGCCAAGCTCCGCAAAGAACTCGACGAGTTGAAGGGACCCCGGCGGTTGGAGATGGCCGAGCGGCTCCGGAAGGCGGTGCGCCAAGGGGACCTGAGCGAAAACGCCGACTACATCAGCGCAAAAGAGCAGCAGGCGTTTCTCGAGGGGAGGATCTTGGAATTAGAGATGGTGCTGCGCAACGCCACAATCGTCGAGCGGTCTGCGCCGTCCGAACAGGTGGAGGTTGGCAGTACTGTAGTTGTACAGGAGCAGGGCGAGGTTAAGACGACCTTCCAGATTGTGGGAGCCAAAGAGGCCGATCCGCGGGCCGGCAAGATCTCTCACGTATCACCGATAGGTAAGGCTCTACTGGGGAAGAAGGTTGGAGAGTCGGCCCAAGCCATTACCCCGGGCGGGCCGGTGCGCTTCAAGGTCCTCGAGATTCGCTAACCCGCCCCGTCGCGCGACCACGCCCGGAGCTCGATCGTCAGCCGCTCGAAGAAGCTTTGGGAGGGGAGCGCGCTTTCCCCATAAATCATGTCCACGATCCTGGCTTCCACTTCCAGTGAAGCCGTCTGCAAGGAGATCACCCCTCCGGGCTCAGCGACAACCGGATCTCCCTTTGCAGACAAGCGGGTGCGCGTTTCATCATCATGATAGGAATAGTTACTCATCAGCACTTTGGTTACAGTCTGGATGTCGTTCTTGTCGAACAGCCAGACTTCAAATGCGGAGACCTTATTCGGGTCCCCGACCCCGATCAGGTCTCCAATTCCAACTCCGCATTCCCCCAGGAAATCCCCGGTTGGGCTCTCGATGCTGAATGAATCGTCATACTTGTCTTCCCCGAGGTTGTAGATAGTGCGAAAGGTCGCTAGGCTATCGTCGCCGGCGAATTCTGGTTGGGAAGCAAATGGCTGGACCGCCGGCCCGGCCTCCGCTTCCTCAGTGGCGGACGGCGGGTTGGGCGCTGCTGAGTTCTCCCGGCTGCGGGAGCGAAGGACCAGGACGGTGACCAACAGCAGTCCGAGGAAAAGGGTACCTCCGCAAACCGGTAGGATGAGTTTGGTTAGTGAGGGGAGTGGGCTACTCGGCTCCTCGGATTCTCCGGGCTGGGGGGTGGCGCTGGCCTCCTGGTCGATTTCGATCAGGGCCCGGAAGCCTTGGATAGCAGTCGGGCTGAGTTCTTGAGCATCGACTGCAACGGCATCCAGGGTCAGTTTGGCCGACTCGCCGAGGGCGCTGTACCGTTGGAGGGCCAAATCGGAGTCTCGGTTTACTGAATAGGAATCGATGGCCATCCGAAGATAGTCTTCTTGCAGATCGGCCCGCAACTGTTGTGGCTCGCCATTAATCCACTGGACAGGGTTTAGACCCCATGCATAGCCCAGACCGGCAGCCAGGCCGAAGATCAGGGCCAGGGCGGGCAGCAGCCATTTGCGACCGGCGATCGCTTCCATCATTTCCCTCTTCCTCAATCCCTCCGACCTCGAGCTTGCTTACAGCAGAGGCCGGATTCTAGACTGAACGAGAAGTGAGAGCAACCGGAGAGTTGCACTTACCGTGCCACGTCCGGCAGCCGAGAGGGAAGCGCCTCAGGATCGAACCGGCTCTCGCACTGTAGGCAGCGGACGGATTTTCGGGTCTCGTGCACCAGCAGCCCGCCGCAGTTAGGACATGGGGTTGGGTCAGGTCTCTTCCAGGAGGTGAACTCGCAGGCCGGATAATTCGAACAACCATAGAAGATCCGCCCCTTGCGGGTACGCCTTTCGACCAGCTCGCCGCCGTCCAGCGGGCAACGGACGCCAATCTTTTCCAGCCACGGTTCAGTGTGACGACACTCCGGAAAGTTGGAGCAGCCGATGAATTTCCCAAAGCGACCGTGTCGAATCAGGAGCTGGTTTCCACAATCCGGGCAGGCCCGCCCTAGTGGCTCCGGATCGGCCTTGATTTCGGGCATGTGTTTCTGGGCCATCGCAAGCTGTTGTTCAAATGGGCCATAGAAATCCCTGAGCAGCTCCACCCAATTCCGCTCGCCAGCAGCTACCTTGTCCAGCTCCTCTTCCATCCGGGCTGTGAATCCCAGGTCAACGATCTCCGGGAAATGTTCAACCAGCAGATCGTTAACGATTTCGCCGATCTCGGTCGGGATCATCCGGCGCTTCTCTCTCCGGACATAGCCACGCTGCTCAAGGGTGGAGAGGATTGGGGCGTAGGTCGAGGGCCGTCCGATCCCATACTCCTCCAGTGCCTTGATCAGGCTCGCGTCATTGAACCGCGGGGGCGGCTCAGTGAAGTGCTGTTCTGGAAAGAGTCCTTCAAGCCGCAACGGGTCACCCTTTTCAAGCTGGGGAAGCTTCTCCAGGCTGATCTCGCCGTCGAGGTCGCCTCCCTCCCAATCGGGATGGACCCGCAGAAAACCGGCGAAGCGCAAGGTGGAGGCGTTCACTCGGAATTGATAGGCGTGATCCGCCGAGACTCCCTCCACCTCGATGGTCAACGTTTCGTAGACGGCAGGTTTCATCTGGGAGGCGATGAAACGGTTCCAAATGAGCTCGTAGAGCTTGAACTGCTCTGCGCTTAGGAAACTTCTAATGGAGTCCGGCGTTCGTTTCGAGGAGGTTGGCCGGACGGCCTCATGAGCCTCCTGCGCGGTGCGAGACTTCGTCCGGTAGAACGGCGGCTTCTCCGGAATGTACTCCTTGCCGAAGCTGGAAGCGACCACCGCCCGGGCTTCTGCCTGGGCGGAGCTTGCCACTTGTGAGGAGTCAGTCCGCATGTAGGTAATCAGGCCGGTTGGCTCGTGGCCGGTCAGATCAATCCCTTCATACAGCTGTTGGGCCACAACCATGGTCTTCCGGGCCGAAAACCGGAGCCGGCGAGCGGCCGACTGCTGCAAGGTGCTGGTCATGAACGGGGGCAGCGGCCGCCGCGTTCGGGTGCCGGGCTCGACCTCGGCGACCTTGAACTCCGAGCCTCGGAGATCGGCCAGGAGTGGCCCAACCGCACTTTCGGAGGCAAGCCCAGGCTCCTTGGCATCTACCCGGACCAAGCGGGCCCGAAAACCAGGCGGCTTGTCCGGATGCAGGAAGTCTGCATCAAGGGTCCAGTACTCGCGGGGCTGAAATTCCTCGATTTCACGCTCCCGGTCCACAACTATCCGCAGGGCAGCCGATTGCACCCGTCCGGCCGACAATCGGCCTCGGACCTTGGCCCACAGGATCGGGCTGAGGTTGTAGCCGACCAGGCGGTCTAAGATCCGCCGAGCTTGCTGGGCATCGACCAGATCCAGGTCAATGGCCCGGGGTTCGTTGAAGGCCTGGTGGATCGCTTCCTCGGTGATCTCGTGGAAGACCACCCGCCGGGCCTGATCCGGGTTGATTTCCGCGGCTTCCAGCAGATGCCAAGCGATGGCTTCACCCTCCCGATCCGGGTCGGTAGCCAGGTAGACCTCGCTCGCCTTGGCGGCCGCTTTCTTGAGCTCTTTGACGACGGACCGCTTTTCGTTCGGCACCCGATATTTGGGCTCGAAGTCATTCTCGACATCGACCGAGAGCTGCGAGCGCAGCAAATCCCGAACGTGGCCGACCGAGGCCTTCAGTTGGTAACCCTTTCCCAAGTACCGGCCGACCGTTCGGGCCTTCGCAGGCGATTCCACAATCACCAGCTTCCCATGCCGGCTGTTGGTCGAGCGCGGCCGGGCCGGAGGCGGCTCGAGGCCGACGTGCGCTTCGGTGCGACCCATCCGATACAGCTTTGACCCGCACACCGGGCAAGTTCCGCGGCTCGCCGGAGAACCGGAGGCCGTGAAGGTCGGTTCCGGATTCAGGATCTCACGCTTCTGCTTGCACTTTACACAGTAGGCTTCCACGCTGTAGTTGTCCCTTAGAGATACTCGGTCCGGCCGGCGGCTGCCAGCTTCTCGTCGAGCTGCCGGACCTCCTCTGC
>CAYHSI010000048.1:0-10884 GCA_964359225.1 uncultured Anaerolineaceae bacterium | reverse complement strand
AGAGCTCGGCCGGGGCGGCATGGGCATCGTCTACCTCGCCCATGACGAGGTGCTTGATCGCCCGGTGGCGATCAAGGTAGTCAGCGAGTCCAACCTGGATGCCAAAGGACGGGCTCGCCTGCTGCGGGAGGCCCGCCTGGCCGCCCAGCTCAACCACCCCAACATCGTCGCCATCCACGACGCCGGAGAGACCGGCAACACCGCCTACATCGCGATGGAGTACATCCAGGGCCGGTCGCTCTACGAGCAGCCGCCGCGGGAGCTGCCTGAGATCGTGGCGATCACCATTCAGCTTTGCACCGCCCTGGCGCACGCCCACGGCCAGGGCATCGTGCATCGCGACCTGAAGCCGGAGAACATCCTGCTCACCGCCGAGGGCACGGTCAAGCTGACCGATTTCGGGCTGGCCACCTCGCTCGCCTTCCGCATCACTAGCGATGGGGTCATCGCCGGAACGGTGTACTACCTGGCGCCGGAGGTGCTCCAGCGGCAGCCGCTCGACGGGCGGGCCGACCTCTACGCACTGGGCGTGCTGCTCTATGAGTGGTGCACCGGGCAGGTGCCGTTCACCGCCAGCGAACCGTTGGCGATCATCACCCAGCATCTCTTCGCTCCGGCAGTACCGCCTCGGGCGAAAGCTCCCGACCTGCCGCAGGCGCTGGATGAACTGATCCTGCGGTTGCTGGCCAAATTGCCCGCCGACCGCCCGGCTTCGGCATCCGAAGTTCTTGAAATCCTCCAGACCCCGCATTTGCTGCGGAGCGAGGTTGAGGCCAAACCGGAAGTGCCGGCCTTGGAACGGATCGGGCGCGGCCGGCTGGCCGGTCGGGAACAGGAACTCCAACAGGCGCGCAGTCTGTGGGGAAAGGCCTTGCGCGGCAAGAGCCAGACCCTCATTCTCAGTGGGGAGTCCGGCATCGGCAAGACCCGCCTCGTACGTGAGCTGATCGCCCAGGCGGAGTTCAGCGGGGCGCGGGTGCTGCAAGGTTTCAACGATCCTCAAGCTGCCCAACCCTTCGGGGCTTTCAAACAAATCCTGCGCAGCGCGCTCGAACCCGGAGCGGAGCTGCTGGCTGCCCTGCCGCCGTTCGTCACCGCCGACCTGCTCACGCTGGCCCCCGAGCACCAGCGACGTTTCCCTGACCTGGAGGTCCACCCGGCGGTTGGAGCCCCGCACGAGCAGCATCGCCTGTTCGAGAGCCTGGCGGTCCTGCTGGCGACCCTCAGTGAACAGGCGCCCGTGCTGCTGGTGATCGAGGACGCCCAATGGGCCGACAGCGGCACGCTTCACCTGCTGCGCTACCTGGTGCAGCAGATCCGCGAACGGCCAATTCTGTTTGTGTTGACCTACCGCCCCGGCGACGCCCCGGCCGACCAAACCTTGCAAGCAATGCTGCTCGGCTTCCAGCGTGACCAACTTGCCCAGCAGGTCGAGTTAAACCGCCTCACTCGAGAACAGAGCCAGGCGATGCTGGAGGGGTTCCTCGGCGAGGAGTTGGCTCCCGACCTGGTCGAGGAGCTCCACCGGGTGACCGAGGGCAATCCCTTCTTCATTGAAGAGGTCTGCAAGGGCCTGGTCGAGAAAGGCCGGCTGGTGTACCGGGATTTCCACTGGCAGGTGAGAGGCAAGCAGGCGCTCGGAATCCCGGCCAATGTCCGGGTCGCGATCCAGAGCCGGATCGAGGCCCTGCCGCCGGAGTCTCGGCGGGTGCTCGAGGCCGCCGCGGTGCGCGGCCGGCAGTTCGAGCTCGAGCTTGTCCGCGCCGTCGAACGGATGGATGAGGCCCTGCTGGCCGAGGCGCTGAAGAGCGCCGAACAGGCCCAGCTCATCGAGGAAGCACCCACCGAAAACGGCCGGCGCTTCAGCTTCACTCACACCCTGATCCCGGCGGCTATGCTGGAGGGGATGCCCTCAGCCCGGCGCAAGACGATTCACGCCCGGCTGGCGCCCGTGCTGGAAGCCACCAGCCCCGAGGAGTACGAGTCGCTCGCCCACCACTATCGGGCAGCTGGCGAGCCGGACAAGGCGATCGGATTTTTGCTGCAGGCCGGTGAGCGGGCGCATGGCCTGTACGCCTGTCGGGAGGCGATCGAGCATTACTCCCAGGCTCTGACTCTGCAGCAAGACCGAGAGCAGCACGAATTGGCCGCCCGCACGCTGCTGCGGTTGGGGCTGGTGTATTCGGCGGATTTTCAGTTCGACCGGGCCCAGCAGGCCTATGGGCAGGCCTTCGACCTGTGGGAGCTGGTCTGGGGATCGCAAGAGCCGGCGCGGGCGGAAGAGCCGGGCGGAGTTCTGCGCTTCGCGGTCGATGAACCGGCCAGCCTCGATCCCGGACTGGCCGGCGACGATGTCGCCTCCTTCCTGGTCGCTCAACTCTTCGAAGGTCTGTTGGAGGTGGACGAGGCATCGGGCATCGTGCCCGCGCTGGCCGCCCGCTGGGACGTGTCGCCGGATGGTCGGCGTTACACTTTCTACCTGCGCAAGGGGCGCCGCTGGAGCGACGGCCGGCCGCTCGTCGCAGGCGACTTCGAGTATGCCTGGAAGCGGAACCTCTCACTGGGTCCGCAATCTCCGGCCGCCCTGCTGCTGAACAATCTTGAGAACGCGGGGCAGGTCGCCGCCGGGGAACTTGATGCCACCCAGCTCGGGGTGAAGGCGCTCGACGATCACACGCTCGAGGTCCGGCTGTCCGCTCCGGCCAGCTATTTTCCGCTGGTGCTCACCCACCCGGCAACCTACCCGCTGCCGCGTTGGGTGGTCGAAGGCGATCGACAGCCCTGGACCGAGGCCGCCAACCTGGTCGGGAACGGCCCCTATCGTTTGGCGCAGTGGGCCGCCGGCGAGGGCATGGTCCTCGGGTGGAATCCGCACTACCGAGGACTGGCCCGCGGAAACGTGGGCCGGGTGGAAGCTCCGGTGATCGATGGGTACGCTGCTCAACTCAAGGCATTCGACCAGGGCTCGCTAGACGGCATCAGCTTGATCATGGCCGACCCCGGCACCGTCGGCCAACTCAGGGCCAGCTACCGGCGGGAATTCCGGCTCACACCGGCGCTCTCGACGGTCTACCTGGGCTTCCGGATGGACCGCCCGCCCTTCGATGACCCTCGGGTACGAATGGCGTTCGTCCAGGCCATCGATCGTAAGGTCTTGCTGGAGCAAACGGGGAGCGCACACTACCAGCCGGCGCTCGGCGGGTTTCTGCCCCCCGGCATGCCCGGCCACTCGCCGGCCGTCGGAATCGGCTTTGACGAAGAGGCGGCGCGGCGATCCCTGGCGCAGGCTGGGTATGAACGTGGAGTAGGATTCCCGGCGATTGAGTTGCTCTACACCGGTGATCCGGCCAGCAATCCGATGCCGGCCGCGTTGCAGAGCTTGTGGAACCAGGCGCTGGGGGTCCAGGTGAATGCACGCTCGCTCCCCTGGGGCGAGTTCATGGATCGCCAGGACCACGACCCCGCACCGATCACGATCAGCGGGTGGTCTGCCGATTACCCGGATCCCGACAGTATGCTGCGGGTGCTCTTCCACAGCCGGGAGGGGTTGAACCCGATCCGCTGGAGCAACCCGGAGTTCGATGCGCTGACCGAGCAGGCCGCCCGGATCGCCGACCGGAAGCGACGGATCGAGCTCTACCAGCAGGCCGACCGAATTCTGGTGGATGACGAGGCCGCGATCATGCCCTTGAGTTACGCTCAGGGGAGGCAGTTGGTGAAGCCATACGTGGAGATCCCGCGCACTCCGCCGTCGCTGCTGCGGCTGAAGCATGCGGTCGTGCGGCGAGGCGCGAACGAGAATCCGAAAGCCGCCTAGCGGCGGCGCCAAGTCAGAGGAGGCAAGAATGGTCAGTGGAGGGAAGAGCGCAAGTGCCAGCGTTGGTGCGAGAGGGCCAGGAGCTCAGACCGAGGGCGGACGGGTGCGGGCCTGGGTCTTGGTCAAGGCAGATAACCCCGACCAGACCGGGGGTGCGCTGACGGCCAATCTCAGGGAGGGCGAGAATAAGTACATCATCATTCGAGCCGACAAAGTGCAAGTAGAGGCGGAGTCCTTTGCGCGGGATGTGAACCTCATTGTCCCAGTGGACGCTGCCAGCGGAGACGACCTAAAGTGGGTTCTGACCAAAATCCGGGGAATGCCCGGAGTCAAGGAACTGACGGTTGCCAATGTGAGTGCGCATTACCCTGACCCGCCGCACAAGTCGCACACCTTCGTGACAGCGGATGAATTGGGCAAGGACCCGGTCGACGAGTACTCGCCTCCGGGGAGGCATCCGCAGAGTCCGGGAAGGAATGGGTGGGGCTAAGCGCCGACCCCGCACTCAGAGCATTGAAGGATGTCCCACGGCGACCAACCCGGGCCGGCCGGATTGACGGTTTCCAGGCTAGCCACGGCAGCGCCGTAGGGCTCCTTTGGTCCAGCTTCCCATACCCCTCCCGCCCGGGGTAGCCGTATACTGAAACTGGCGGTCCAAGATGCCGTACCAGACCATCATCGTCCGAAGGTTGGTGAGCTTCATTCCCGATGAGGCGCATGCCGTCGCGGCGGAGCTAAGGGCTGTTGCCGATGAGGCCCGCGAGCTGGCCGAGCGACTGCGGGTCATCAACGGAGATCTCGAATCCACCTGGGAGGGGCAGGCGAGAATGCGATTCCTCCAGGACTTCTCTGGGCAGCCACCGGTTGGTGAAAGCGATGCCGGTTGGCTGGAGGCCGAGGCCGCGAAGGTTGCGACGATCAGTGTCGTCCGCTGGGAAACGGCCTCCGAGAATACCTGGGTGCCTGAATGATCGGGCACCTGAAAGTGTGATGCGGAAGGCCTGATGGGCTTGATTCGAGTCAATCCGGATGATTTGCAGCGTGCGGCGAGTGAGATCGAGCGGGTCGCCGAAAGGTTCCGTAGCCTGGCGGACCGGGCCCTGCGGGTTGCTCAAGATGCGCCGAGCTACGACGGCCAGTTCGGCCCTCGAGTTCTCGATATTGGCGTTAAGGCTCAGTCCCGCCTGAGGGGATTAGCCGACCGGCTATCCGAGCTCAGCCAGGAGCTGGTTCGGATCGCCGACGCCTTCGAAACCGCCGACGTGGAGGCCCTGGCCGGGCTGCTGGCGATGGGTTGGACCGTCCAGGAGCTGCTGGGCTCCAACCTTAGCGGCCTGACGCTAGACCTGCTCCGCCCGCCGCACATTTCCGAGGCGCTCTGGAACCGGCTGCCCCTGGAAGACCGGCTGGCGATCCTCGAAAGCCTTGGCCTCGCCGGCGCACATTCCGGGACTGTGCTGCATGTGCTCAGCCCGCTGAAGGTCCGTGGTGACCCTGGGCTGAATAAGGAGATTCTCGCTTATGCCCGGCCGGGGACCGAAGTGACCTACACCGGGTCCACCCAGACCGTCGATGGGGTCGTGTGGTACCTGGTCCGATTTGAGGATCCGATCATGGGAACAGTGATCGGTTGGGTGAGCAGCTCCTACCTCTCCACGGGAAGGTCGCGGGTTGGCTACGATCCGAACGATGTGCGCCGACTATTCGACATCCACACCAACTTCGAGGTGTGGGACGGCGGCGGCAGGCTTATGAGCGTCAGTTCGGTGGACTACCTGCAGATCCGCGACGGGCCGACAGACGATTACGCAGCCCCGGAGGCCATCCAATGGGGCCAAGTGGTGCGCTGGACGGGCAATTCCATTGAAGCGGGTGGACACACCTGGTATCAGGTGATAACTTGGACTGAGCTGGAGGACCGCTCGCTTGAGCCTTTTACGGGTTGGGCGAGGGCCGATCGTGTGCAGGACTACGTACCGGATGCCCTCGCGCCCGACGTTCTGGAGGATGGCAGAATCTGGGTGCAGCTTCCGGGCCTCCGAAGCTTCTCGCAATACAACCTTTTCCATGTAGACAGCTACGTCGCCCCCAACGATGATTTCGCAGCCAGCGAGCCGATTCCATGGAGGTGGAACGTTGGCCCAGAGGGGGTGAACGGGCCGATCGAGGTGCCCTATGGCGCGTTGTACGGACCCGATGGAGTGGCGATGCAGGGCTCCGGGGTGGTTACCGTGGAAGTGGTCGATCCGGAGACGCACGAGGCGCATCAGCAGAAGGTGTATTTCACGTTGAACAATCCCGATGAGCTTGACTGGAAGAACGAGCACGGGGACCCTACGGAATATGGCGAGAGGGGTTGGACCAAGGGTCCAGCTGTGGAGATCGCAAACCCCGAACAGGCCGAGTTTCGAGTTCTTCCAGAACCGCCAATGCTCAGGTCGGGATTCTCGGCCGCCGGCCCGCCAGAATACCGGGGGCACCGGATCTGGGCGCCCGACCTGATGGACCCGCAGAGTGAGAACCCGCAAGCGGTTTTCGAGATCGAGGACGCGGGTGGCTTCTTCCCCTCTGGCTCGCCGAGATTCGATCTCTACATCGAGGATGCCGGAGCGGGCCTCGAGTGGTACCGGGGCGCTGATCGGCTGGATATACCCGTGTATATCGATCAACCAACCCCGGCGGGGTTGGAGGACATTCCCCCTGAGCTCCTGCCCATCCCACCGGAGCCGGAGGAGGCTCCCGGCCCATGAGAATGCTTCAAGGGACCGGCTTGTTTCTCTTCGGCGCGTGGCTGCTAAGCGCCTGCCAAGGGGTTCCAGGGCCTGAGCGAACGAGCACCTCTACACCGGCGCAGCCAACCCTCGCCGTCCTCAGCACGCCGACGCGGGAGGCCTCCCCCGGCTCAACCCCAAGTCCCACTCCGGTGCCTTCCCAGAGTCCCACACCGACCACGCAGTTGGCCCCACTGCCCGTATGCCGCGAAGTGAGTGGCGCCGGGCCTGTGGAGCTGACGCTTACATTTGCTGCGGAGTGGGATGGAGACCTGGAGATCTACAGCATTCAGGCCGACGGTTCGGGTCTGACCCAATTGACTTCGCAGCCCTCCGACGAGCATGACCCGGCCTGGTCACCCGACGGCCGGCAGCTTGCCTATGTAGAGAGGAACAATCTGCAAGAACGGTTGATGGTCGCGGATGCAGATGGCCAGCAGGGGAGAATGCTGGCGCCGGAGGCGCTAGGCCCTATTGTGTATCCAACCTGGTCGCCCGCGGGGGACAGGATCGCGTTCCGCAATCTCGAGGACTTGTACGTTGTTGACGTGGAGACCGGGGAGGCCCTCAACCTCACTGAGAACACGAGGCCCTTCCCTCTTGAGCTGTCGTTCTCTGCGGACGGGAGCATGCTGGCATTCAATGCACAGTCGGACGTAGGACCAACGGTGAACAACAAGCTCTTCGTCATCAATTCGGATGGGACCGGCCTGCGGGATTTCACCCTCTCCGGAGGCCGCAGCGTTCGCCGGCCCGCGTGGCATCCCTCTGAGGACCTGATCCTCTTCGAGGGATCCGGCCCGATCGAGGGGTCCGAACTCTACTTTGCGCGCCCGGACGGAACCATCGAGAAACTGCCGCGGCAAGCCACGCAAGAGGCCATGTTTCCAGCATGGTCCCCCGACGGATTCATGATCGCCTACGAAGCCCACACGTTCGACAGGCTCCAGGTTGTTGTCGTTGACGAATCGCTTGATGTCGTCGTGGTCGACCTCTCAGACGAGGCGGATGCAGAAGCCGTGATTTCGAGCTACTCTTGGGCTCCCGACAACCGGCATATTGCCTATACAGTCAATGACCTGGACACCGGCACCGTCGGGGTCGATCTCTACGTGCTCGATGTCTGCGACGGAACGTCTGTGCCGGTCGCTGAGGCCGTCTACTCGTACTCCTCCGTGTCGTGGAGGCCCCTTCCCTGATAAAGGTTTCGGTACCTGCTCGGAACAGCGTGTGCGTGCCAAGCCGCGGTGCCCAACGCGCGAATCCGCTCGATGCATCGGATTGGCCTTCGTGATGTCACTACGGCTGGGTGCTATGCTCCCGGTTGGGTTAGCCATCGCAGCTTGTGCAGGGGCCCCGCCTCCCACGATAGACACCACGAGCACGCCGCAGCCCACGCAAACCCCTCTCGTCACCATCTCGCCCGCACCATCCCTGACGCCTAGTATCCGGCCCACAGCCGCCGAAGTGCCATCGCCTCACGCCGCAGCGTCAGAGGATCAGGCGGTCATCTCTGCATTGAACGCGGCGAGCCTTTCGCCATGGTGGAGCATGCCAGCGGAATACCAGATAACTCGCGCTGAATGGTCACGCGATGAGACGCTCTTGGCGATCGACAGTCCGAAGGGTATCCAGCTCTGGGCATTCCCCGGGCTGAGGTACATAGGCACAATCAATGCGTCCAGCTCTGACTTTGCTTTCATCGAGGGACCCGGAGGCCCGATGCTCCTGGTGGGCGACTGGGGCAGCGTGGTGGTGTGGGATCCGATACTGCAGGCACCCGGCGGGGAGTATCGTGACCGGCGCGATGTCTCCAATCCGGCGAGCTTGGGGCTCAGTGCAGATGGGAAGCGCCTCGCCAGCAGCTTGGCCCGCGATTCTGGGGTCGGGATCCATACGGTCATGCATATCTGGGAAGTCGAATCAGGCGAGCAGCTGCTCACAATCCAGGTAAGCCCGATCCTGGTGGCGCTCGAGATAGCTTTTCGGCCCGACGGCGCTGAAATCGCAGCGGCCCGGAGGGCCAATTCCACTGTCTACTTCTGGGACACACAAACAGGGACCGCGCTGGGCAGGCTCGAGGGGGAGGCTGTCGAGTACAGTCCGAGAGGCGATGTGGTTGCCACTACCCGCGGTCGATCCGTTTGGATTTGGGACGCGGAGACGAAGGGACTCGTCCGGGTGCTGCAGGTTTCGGGTGAGGAAGTCAGCCCCCCCATCGCCTTCTCCCCGGATGGCTCGCTCCTTGCGGTCGGCGTGAACAGCCTGACGATCTGGGAGACTGCGGACTGGACCGAGGTCACTGCCCTCCCGATCTCCGGGGGGAGTCTGCAATTCCTGCGATTCAGCCCCTCCGGCAGGTATCTGGCAGCCATCAATGGTCAGAGCGAGGCGGCGGGGGCCGGCTACTCGGACGCATACACCGCTACCATCTGGGCCGTCGCGGACTAGCGGCTCGGTTCCCCAGCGGTCCACAGACCGCCCTCGCCTCCGGCCAGGCTGGCCATCCCACGATTGGCCAAGACCCTGACACGGTCGGGGTCGATCTCTACGTGCTCGATGTCTGCGACGGCACCTCTGTGCCGGTCGCTGAGGCGGTCTACTCATACTCGTCCTTATCGTGGAAGCCGCTCCCCTGACACCGGCTTCGACTCTTGCTCGAAGCAGTATGTACGTACTCAGCGCCCGCACCCGGGGCGCGATTCCGCTAGATCCATCGGATTGGCCAACGTGTCGTCTCTGAAGTTGGGGGTGATGCTCCCATCTGGGCTCGCAATCGCAGCCTGTGCGGTGGCTCCTCCTCCCACAGTAGCCGGCACTACGACGCCACTGTCAACACGAACTCCAATCGTCATCATCTCGCCGACACCACCTAGAACGCCCGATACCCTACTCAGGGCAACCATCGAGCCATCGCTTCAAGCTGCGGGGCTCCCAGCCTGCAGTCGGCCAGGCAACATCGAGTTGAGCGAGCTGACGTTAGCCTTCGTCGCCGATTGGGATGGTGACTGGGATATCTATTCGGTCAAAGCGGACGGCTCGGGATTAATACAGATTGCCCACAACGAAACAAGCGATGACGGCCCGAAATGGTCTCCAGATGGCCGACGAATGGCCTACATCCATGACTTCGTGCAGATGCCGAGGCTGGCGATCTTGGATGTCGAGCAGGGGAATCTATCGATCGTCGCCCCCGACCTCGAAGTCTCCTCTGACGTAGTGTGGTCGGGCACGGGAGAGCACATCGTGTTCCGGAGTGAACATGATCTGTTCGCGGTGGATGTGCAATCCGGCGACCGTCTCAACTTGACCAAGGGGGCTCCGTTCCTCGTGGCCGACCTGCCGACCGGCTTTTCGCCGGAGGGGGACCGGATGATCTTCGATGTCGCAATGCCCGCTGAGCCGGGACTGCCAGAGGACCGTTTATACATCGTTGGAGTTGACGGCACAGGTCTGGCGGAGTTGAGTTTCCCATTGGGGGAGGCGGATTGGCCGATGTGGCACCCCAGGAGAGACGAGGTTCTTTTCCAAGCATTTGTTCAAAGCGATGGCGTGGGGCTCTATGTAGCAACGCTCGATGGCTCAGTCCGGAAGCTGCAATCGGCCCTTGACAGCATAGTCCCCTTACCTTCCTGGTCGCCCGACGGGACAATGATCGCATGGGTCATGCGGAATTCCGAGCTAGGTACCGCGGAAAGGCCGCAGAACTCGCTCCACGCGGCAACCGCGGACGAGGACGTGAATGAGGTGGTGCTCGATGGCTCGGCGGGGGGTGACCGAGGGGTGGGGATCTATCGCTACTATTGGGCTCCCGACAGCCGCCACATCGCGTACACAATGACCAACGAAGTCGAGGGGTTCCCAACTGGTGATGTCTTCGTCTTCGACATCGGTGACGGTAGACCCCAGCTAGTGGTCGAGGCCGTGGAAATGTTCTCCGATCTCTCGTGGCGACCTCTGCCCTGACCATCGCTCGTTCGGGTCATTGCTGGCGATACTCCTGACTTGAAGATGTCCATCTTCGAGTCTGCTGTGGAGGTTTCAGCCTCATGATGAACCTGCGTCACGCCTCCGGCTTCGCCCTGGCGGCATCGAGCCTGGTGGCCTGCCAGGTTCTCTCCGCGAGGTCGACGCCGGCCCAGGCGCCCACCCCCATCCCGACCCGAATACAGCCTACCGCGCCTGCGCACGAGCCATCTGCGTCCTCGCCACCGACAGAAGCCCCTGTGGTTCCAGCCAGCCCGACCCCCACCGAATTGTCTTCCCGCACTCCCCTGGACGCATGCAAGGGGCCCG
>CAYHSI010000047.1:0-10931 GCA_964359225.1 uncultured Anaerolineaceae bacterium | reverse complement strand
ACCCCGGCGATCTACCTGCCGACGGAAATACCACCCTCTGCCACTCCCCGCCCGCTCCCGACCGCGATTCCGACCGCGACCGAGACGCCGGCGGTCAGCCCAACGGCTCCGACGACGGCCACGCCCGAGCTCACCCCGCCGGTGACCGCCCAGCCGGGGGCGCAGTTTGAGCTGCTACCCGGAAGTCCACTCTTCCAGCCCGACTTGCGAGGCTGCGACCACATGGGTGTTGGGGGACATGTCTATGATTCAGCCGGGGCGCCGATCGTTGGATTGGCGATCCGACTGGGCGGTCAGTTGGCTTCGGTGCCGATTGGACCGCTTGACACGCTGTCCGGGAGTGCGTCGGACCGTTTCGGCTTCGGCGGCTATTACTTCGAAATCTCCGACACGCCAACCGCCAGCGACGACACGGTGTGGGTCCAAGTCCTGGATGCCAGCAGCGGATTGCCGCTCTCGAACCAGGTCTTCCTCGACACGTTCGTTACCTGCGACCAGAACTTGATCTTCGTGAGCTGGAAACAGGCCGGGTCTTAGCCTAGCCGACCCGCTCGATCGCCTCCCGCAACCCTGCGGCGACGTACTCAACCTGCTCGCGTGACATCACGCCCGAAAAGGGGAGTGCCAGGCTGCGCCGGCCCAGGTCTTCGGCCACTGGAAAATCTCCCTCCCGAAACCCGAATCGCTCCACCATGTAAGGCTGCCAGTGGATGGGTTCGAAGTAGGCCCGGCTTGGGATTCCCTTCGTTTCGAGTTCGGCCATCAATCGTGATCGGTCGAGCCCCGGGCCGAGTCGAATGACGTATACAAACCAGCTCATCCGAGTTGTCTCTGCCGCGATCCAGGGAAGCTCGATCTCCGGTAGCCTGTCCAGTTGCTCATGGTACCAGCCGGCAACCCGATCTCGTTTCGTCAACAGCTCCTCCAACCGCTCGGCCTGTGCCTGGCCGAGGGCCGCGCTCATCTCATCCAAGCGGTAGTTGTAGCCGGGATAGGTATGCTGCAACCAGCTGTCGCCGGAAGCGCGACCTTGATTGCGCAATGCTTGGATGCGTTCGGCCCAGTCGTCTCGCTCGGTAACCACCATCCCGCCTTCCCCGGTCGTCAATTGCTTGTTGGGATAGAAAGCAAAGGCGGCCGCATCGCCGAACCGACCGGCAGGCCGGCCACGGTAGTGTGCACCGAGGGCCTCCGAGGCGTCTTCGATCAGGCTCAGCCCATGGGCCTGGGCGGTGGCAAGCAGCGGGTCGTAGTCGGCCGGCTGACCGAACACATCTACCGCCAGTACCGCCCGCAGCTCGCCCTGTCGTTCGGCACCGAGGCGGGGTAGCCACCGGGCGGCCGACGACCCGGCAAGCCCCGCGGCTGCTTCGGCCACCCGGATGGGATCCAGGTTGCCGGTTCGTGGATCCACATCCACAAATACCGGGATGGCTCGCTCGTACAGCAGCACATTCGCCGAGGCGACAAATGAGAAGGGAGTGGTGATCACCAGATCCCCATCCTGGATGCCGGCGGCTCGCACGCAGAGGTGCAGCGCGGCGGTCCCCGAACTGACTGCGATCGCGTGCCTCGCCCCGAGATACTGCGCCATAGACGCTTCAAAAGCCTCCACCTGGGGCCCCATGCTGAGCCGGGGCGTGTGGAGCACTGCTGCGACGGCCTGCCGCTCAGATTCACCAATATCTGGTGCGGACATCGGGATTTTCATCGAACGAGCCTGAGCTCCAGCCCGAGCGCCTCGGGCAGCGCTCGCAGGTCGCTTATTTCCTGGTCGGGAGCATAGCTTGGGTCGATCGGCTCCTTGTGCCCATGCTCTGCTTCAGCCCGCCGGACCCGGACAGTTCGGATGCCCACCTGGCGCGCTCCGTAGAAGTCCTTTTCCGGATTGTCGCCCACATACACAACCTGGTCTGCGGGCAGTTCCAATTCCGTCAGCAGCCGCTCGAAGGCTTTCCGGCTGGGCTTCCACTGCTCCCGTTCAGTTTCGTCAAGAATGAGGATCGTTTCAAAGTAGTGCTCGACATCCAGGGCCCTGATCTTGCTTCGCTGGCCGGACGCATACCCCTGGGTCAAGATGGCCAGCCGGTAGCTGCCGTGCAGGCCCTTTAGCAGCTCGACCAACTCCGGGAAGGGATCCAGCTCGGGCACGTGCTGGCGGTAATGATTCACCATATCGGCCAGCCAGGTCTCGGAAGCCAGGCCATGCCCCTCCAGCCATTGGTTGAAGGAGGTCCGCCGCACCCCCGCCGCGAACAATCCCTTGAGTTCGCCGTAGACTTGGTCGTGCGGCATCCCGAGAGCAGCCTCGGCCCAGGTAGCTACCGCGGAGAATCCGCTCAGCGCATAGTCCCGCTCCGGATAGAGGGTGTCATCGAGATCAAATGCGATGGCGCGCAATTTCCGCATACTGGGCTTCGCTGAGAAAGCGCGATTCGTCGTAACGGGTGATATAGAGCCCGGTCTGATAGCTGCCGAGTTTCGGTGGCTCAAATGCTATTCCGGCGGCCTGCGCCAGGTACCAACGGGGCGACGGAACGCCGGCGGCGATGCCCAGTGGCAGCCCGCCGCCAAAGCGGGCATTAATTTCGGTAAAGTACGGTCGGCCGTCCTGCAAGATGCACTGGACGGTGATCGGGCCGCGGGCCTGCAGCTCACGAGCAATTGTGACACATCCCGCAAGAATCTCTTCGTTCAGGATTGTCACTCCTTTGGCAACTTCACCCCAGCGCACCTCGATCCGCTGTCTGGACACAACTGCCCAGACTCGCCCATCCAGCCCACAACTGACGTCGCTGGTGACCTCCGGCCCGGTGAGGTACTGCTGGACCAGCGGCTCAGGCGTCCTGCGGAGCGCCAACCTGAGCTCCGCTTGCGTCCCGACCTTCTGGCCTCCCCTACCCGCGCTTCCGATCCGAGGCTTTACAAAGAGCGGGAATCCCAGCTTCCTGGACGGCAGGCTCTTCCACGACTTCGGCACCGAGAGGCCGGCCGATCGCAGGAACTGATAGGTCTTCCACTTGTCGTGCACGATGCGGGCGGCCGTCGCCGGAACTGCAGCCAGGCTCGCCCCGCTCTCTTCTAGAAGCTCCCGTCCTTCCGCGAGTACGGGGACATCCGGGTCGATCAACGGGAAGATCAACCGGACGGCTTCGGAGCGGCAGATTTCCGCCAGGGCCGGGATGTATTCCGGGTCGTCCACCCGAGGAACGAGATAGTAGCGATCCACTTCGGTCAGCGCCGGGGCCAGTGGGTCGATGTCGGTTGCCAGGATCGAGCCCTTCAATCCAAGCTCGGAGTAGGCCTGGCGAAAGGCGCGCATCAGTTCTACCCGACGCCCGACACTGGTGAATAAGACGTTCACAGGCTTAAGTCGGTTTTGTCCCAATCCCAATGAACCCTCCTGCGATCCGATTTGAATCGCGCTTGCCGAGCCAGCCGTCGAGCCACTTCAGTGGATAGAACACAATCGCCAAGCAACCTTTCGCCGGCCGATAGGCGGGGGCAAGTAAACGTCCGACCAGCCCGGCCCCAAATTCCACCAAGATCCGATGCAGCCCGGTTCCGGCCCCATAGGCCGCCTCGACCTGCTCACACTGCAGACCGGCCTGCTCGAACAGCCCTCGGAGTCCCGCAGCCGTAAAGCGCCAGAAGTCCTCCGGATCGGGGTGGTAGCCGAGTACGAAGGGGACCTGCAGCAGGAGGCTGCCGCTGCGATTCAACACCCGTCCCATCTCTCGCACCGCCTTGAAGGGGTCGGCGACGTGCTCCAGGGCCTCCTGCGACAAGACAACTGCAAACGTCCGATCCTGAAATGGTAGTCTCCTTGCATCCGCCACACAGTCAATCGCCGGAGAGCGGTCGACGTCGACCGTGATCAAGGAATGATGCGCCCTCCGCTCTCCGGCTCCGACATTAAGCCCTCGCTGGCCCACCGTCAGCGACTCGAGCACCCGCTTCAGCGCCCGCCGCACCGGGGCCGAATTGCGAAAGGTTGACCAGAACGTCCGTGAGACCCACTGACCCAGGCCGCGCTCCCGACCGCGCTGCATCGACATCCGCGCTACTGGCCCGCCAGGGCCCGCATGAGCCCTTCCATTTGAAGGGCCAATTGGGCCCGGTCATAATGCGTTTCGACATACGCCCTACCCCGCTGCCCCAGTTTCCGAGCCAAGGCCGGGTCACCTGCCAGCTCCCGAAGGGCGGCGGCCAGTGCCGGGGGATCGCCTGGAGGCACGCAGACTCCCGCATCGGCTTCTTCCACCAACCGCCGCGCTACCCCGTCGAGGGCCAGCACGACCGGTTTGCCGGCCGCCATGTAGTCAAACATCTTGTTGGGGTAGGTAGTGGTGAATAGCGGGATCGGCTTCAACACCACCAATCCACAATCGGCGTCAACCAGTAAACCCGGCACCCTGGCTTTCTCGACTGGGGGCAGGAAGATGACGTTGCTCAAACCCCCGGCACGCACCTTAGCCTGCAAGGCCACTTTCTCGCGGCCATCACCGACCAGCACAATGGCGATCCGCGGGTCTTCCCGCAGGACCTCGGCTGCCGCCAGCAACTGCCACAGATCGTTCGCCATCCCATGGGCGCCCGCATAGAGCGCAATAAACTTGCGGTCCAACCCTGCCAACCGGCGCAGTTCGCCCCCTTCGGCTGCGGGATCGAACAGCTGCGTGTCCACCCCATTCGGAACAAAGGCGAGCTTTCTCGCCTCGGCTCCGGAATCCAAGATATGTGAGACGAAGCCGGGTGAATTCAGCACGATCCGATCCGCCCGACGATAGAGGAAACGTTCCAGCCAACGGGCGAGAGCGATCAGAGCCCGATTACGCATGACGCCGATTTGCACCGCAAAGGCCGGCCACAGATCGCGGACTTCTAGCAGCCACGGAGCACCCTTCATTCTCGCTAGGGCCCAGGCCGTCCAGGCCTGAGAGAGCGGCGGTGAGGTCCCCCAGATCAGGCTAACCGCTGGAATCCTCAATCCCTCCAGGAACGCCGACACGACGAAGGAGGCAAAGGCCAGCATCCGCCCGAAGCCGCCCCGGCCTGATCCGCCCATCACCCACGAGCGTATGACCTCCAGCCCGGGTTCGAGCATCTCCCGCCGGTCGACCCCTAGTAACTCTCCGGTCAGGTAGCTGCGGGTTCCTGCGAGCACCGTGACCTGGTGCCCCCTTCGAACCAACTGCTGGGCGAACTCGTAGTGGCGGGTTCCTCCCGGGTCTTGGGGGCGCACAAAGACCTGATGAATCAGAAGAATATGCACGGGTGAGACCTTTCCACCGCCTTTAGAGGGAAACTCATTCAACCGGGCGGAGAACGCCGTGAACGGAGGCCGGGGTATGCTTCAGCACGGCGGCGGGGCGGTCGAATTCTATCATCCCCTAGGAACGCAAAACCGCCCACACGCGTGGGCGGCTTACGGTTAGAGCCTTACCCGATTCGAGAGCCCTCACATACTCTTATTCGCCATGGCGAAGTCTTTGCTCACGATGAGCCAAGCTTCTCGGGCCTCACCTAGCACCTTGGCCACGGCGAAGTAGCGGGTTCTCCCCTTTGTGGTCTTTTCCCGGATCTCCCACTCTGCGGAGCTGAACTTGGTCTTCTTCTTGATATCGTAGAACGAAAGGGCCGACTTCATCTTAGCGCCTCCTGGCTAAAGGGATGGGTCGAACGGGCAAATCCTACCCGCCCTTTGAAATCCCCGCAAGTGGCCCGAAGGGGGGATTCCGAACGGATGTTCTCCGTCTTATGGGTAGGGTCGCCATGGCGCTCAACCCCCAAGGGTTAGGGTCTTCCGCCGCGATCAGGGCGAGCCGGCTAGCGGGAGGCCCGTGCGTGCCGAGCTACCCGCCGCGGGCGAAGCGCCTTTTGGACCTGGAGGGTCTCAATCCGCCGCTGCAGGTAAGGGCTAAAATAGCCACGGTAACGCTCCCAGAGTTCGGGGCGGGCCCAATCCTCTCCTGTGACAGCTTTACGACACTCGGGTTCACCACAGTGGCACTCAAACTGGTCGTAAGGGCTTCCATCGACCATCGCGTAGTCGATGCAGACCTCCTCGCCCGCATGGATCCCCCGCATGGCCACCACGGCAATCTGGCCGTTCATTCCAGCGTTCGGATTGCAGCTGTGATTCACGTAGTCGGCCGGTTCAGAGCTACGGTCGAGGACCTGGTAAAGGCCCTCCTCGACCTGAACCGTGTGCGATTGGACGGCTGCCGGCAAGAGGATCAACCGCTCGTACGGCACGATCATCCCATCCCAGACCACAAGCAGTTCCCCCGGTTCGACATCCGTCAGGGCGAATATCCCTTTACCGCCTTTGCCCGCGTGCCGCCGAGCCTCCAGCTTGGGTGAGAGGTAGGATTGTGGGGGTCTGGCCATCTTGAATTATCCCTTTCGCTGCAGCACGGCAAGCATTCGCCGGGAGGCTGCGCTGTGATCGAGAGGCTGCGCCAGGTCGTAGTCCCCAAACCATCCGACCGGACTCAGCCGTCCAGAAAGCAGACAAAGCAGCTGTATCTCCTGAGGATCCAGGATACGCTCGAAGGCCCGGTCAACCACGGTTGTCTCGCTCCCGTTGTCGCGGATGGCCATTGCCAGCTCGACCTCGGCCACCCCGGTCACCAGATCATGTCTGGGGGAATTGGTCGCCCAGTGAATCTCGACCTCCACCCCGTTCCGAGAGCCGGCGTATTCGAAAGTCCCGTATTGCGCCAAAGAGCAGTCCCGCGGATGAGAGAGATCGATCAGGTAGATCCCACCTGGGGTGAGGTTTTCCGCCACCGCATTGAAGTGGCTGATTAGATCTTCGTTGGTCAATAAGGCGTCCAGGCCATCGAAGGCGGTGAAGGCCGCGTCTACCGGCTCAGGCAGCTTGAAGGTCCGCATGTCCGCTTCAAGCCAATTGAGCCGGAGGCTCTGGGCTGCCGCTCTTTCCTGGCCCAGCTCCAGCATTTCGGCCCGCAGGTCCAGCCCGGTGGCCTGCACACCCCGGCGGGCGAACTCGAGCGCGTGGTAAGCGGGCCCGCAAGCCAGGTCCAGGACCGATCCCGGTCCGGGGCGTCCCGAGTAGTGCTGGAAGGCCTGCTGTATGAAGTCGACTTCCCGACCGACATCCCGATTGAAAATGATGTCGTAGTATCTGGCCCGCTGGTACAGGTTCAGGTGCTCGGCCATGCTGGCTCCGGTCCGATTCGGACTCTCCTTGGCAAAATTAATACCCCTGGGTCGCAGATCGTTCCGCGACTCGAGGGGTCTTAGTCGTTGTGCCTATCGGCAAAAGTGAGTTGTGCCTCTATTAGTTTGGCAGAATTCCCCAGAATGTCAATAAGCAATAGGCAGACTCACTCGGATCCCCGGAACTCCTCGGCGGTCGCCTGGCCGGGCTGGCTGATTCCCTCCCGCCGCAGCACCTTCCAGATGGTGATCACCAGGATTTTCACGTCCAGCCCGAGCGACCAGTGGTCCACATACCAGACGTCGAAGCGAAACTTTTGCTCCCAGCTGATCGCGTTGCGCCCATTGACTTGAGTCCAGCCGGTGATTCCCGGCAGCACCTCGTGACGGCGGGCTTGTTCAGGAGTGTACCGGGCGAGATATTGTGTCAGCAGCGGCCGCGGCCCGACCAGGCTCATCTCCCCTCTCAACACATTGAACAGTTCCGGCAGCTCGTCCAGGCTGAAGGACCGCAGGAAGCGCCCGAAGCGGGTTAGCCGCTCTGCATCCGACCGGGAATCGCCCTCTGGGGCGCGGCCCTCGCTCATCGTTCTGAACTTGTAGAGGGTAAACGGGGCCGCTCGATAGCCAGGCCGCACCTGACGGAACAGGATGGGCCGGCCGTGCAAGAGCCACGTCAGCGCAGCGATCATCAACAGCAGCGGACTGACTAGGATCAGCCCCGGAACCGCGAGGGCCAGATCGAACAGCCGCTTCCTGAGCGGGACAGCTTGGAGGCGCAGCATTGGTCTAGAGCGCAATCTGATCCTCGGCGTAGGCCCGCGCCAGACCGGCCAGTCCTTCCGAACCGAGCCTCCACCAGGTCGCCAGCCGGGCCGGCAGGACTCCTTCAATCCTGACGACCAGACTCAAGGCTGCTTCCTTGGTTCCATAGGTTGGCGACCACCAACCGAGCAGCTCCGGATTCTCGCTGGCGGCCTCCCCGGCCAGCCGCTCTCCGGCCCGATACAACGCCAGCTCAGCCTGATCCGGTTCCACCTTCAGGACCACTCGTCCCGGCTCACCCTCGAGGGTCAGTTCGCGGGGATTGAGCTCCCACTTCCAATCCGGCAGGGTCCAAGTGACTTGGCCGCGGTGCACTCCCTGCCCGAGCAGTTCGTCGATTACAACCCACAAGGCATCTCCGGTATGGACGACGCTTCGTCGGTGAGTGATGCCGGAGAGGGTGTGCTCCGCCGCCAGGGCCTCCAGCGGGCCTTCCCGCGAGCGTGCGATGAATCTCGCATTTGACCATCCCAGCCAGAGGAAGCGTCCCACCTGGATCATCGGCTCCCTTCCATCCACCAGGACTCCGTTGTGAGCTCGAGCCGCGGCCAGAGCGCTTCCCCATTTCCCGGCATAACGGTAGCTGCCGGGGTCGCGCGCCAAGTTGTGGCCTTGCCACCACAAGTCGAGGTGCAGTTGATCCGAATGGGAGGGGCGCGAACTGAACCAGGCACAGCGCAAGGCTGCCTTGCTGTGCTCTGCGCGCAGCAGATAGATCCCGGCCTTCGGATAGTCACTGGCTGTTTGGGACTCCGCTCCCTGGCTTTCCCGGCGCACCGGCACTCCCAGCCAGAAGGAAAGCTCATCCCAGGGTCCTGGCTCGAAGGCCGGCTGACCGCGCAGCGCCAGCGAGGCGGCCTGCAAGATCGGCCGGTAGTCCGCCGACTCACAGGAGGCCAGCGGGAACAGGTTTGATCCATCGTTGTGGCCCAGATTGGGAACCTGGCCGCTGCGCGGGTCGGAGAGCTCAATCAGGAGTTTAGTCATCCGACCCAGCGCCAGGAGAGCCCCGGCCGGCAACGGCTCATCGTGCAGCTCTGCCAGGCGGGCCGCCCATAGTCCGGCCGCCAGGGCCAGGCGTTGATAGTTGGTCGAATGTTGGATGTATCCCCCATCGGCGAAAACCTGATCTTGCAGGGCGTAAACGAGCCAGCGCCGGCCGAGGGCCTTCCAGCGATCGGCTTTGTCAAATTCGGCGAAGAGCACACCCGCACTGTACAATCCGACGGCCTCGCTCAGAAGGTGATTATTGCGCTGGGCGCGGGCATAGCGCAGAGTGGGCGGGATCCGCTCGGCGTGGGCCGCGATGGCAACCAGCATCTGCTCCTCCCGCTCGGGCGTGAGGGGCGCAAAGACAAAGAAGCCGAAGATCAGCCCGATCAGCCGCAGGGCGACTTCCTGCCCCGAGGCCCAGTGGGGGCCGAGGTTCGGCGGGTTCGACGCAAGCCAAGAGTCGAGCAGGGCGAAGAACCCCTCCCGGTAGCGCGCTTCTCCGGTCAGCCGGTGGGCGCGTCCCAACACAAAACACCACCCAAAGCGGGCCGGCTCCCAGAGCGACCGGTAATCGACCTCACCGTCCAGCTGGTACTGCGTCCAATGTCGATTGAGCGGGACGATTTGCGGGCTGTCGTCTGGCAATGGGACTCGACCCCAGTCGGGCGGAAACCCTAACTGGATCGGCGGTCCCCCAAAAAGCCGCCAACGGCCAGCCAGGATTTCATCCGCCTCCTCCGCATCCTTTCGGGGGGAGCCGGCCTTGAAGCCCGCGAGTTCGGCGGTATCCTCCGCCTCTGGCCGAAACAAAAAGCGCTCCCGCTGCGGGAGCACTCTCTCGCCGCGGATCTCATCCCGCAGCCAGGTTCGCAACGGCCGCTCCTCCCAGCGGAACGGTCTCGTCCGCCTTCGCAGCAGGCCGCTTCGCAGCTCGATCTGATACCACCCGTATTCCAGGATGGCGCGCAGCCCGAGCTCACGGACCGCCAGGGCCAGCGTCCGGGGCGAGGGCAGCCTCATGGAGGGCCGCCCCAGCCAGGCTCCAGGTCCAGCTTGGCCCCGCTGCCCAAAGCCTCGACCGCCCGAAAGGTGGCGCGGGTCACTGCCACCAGCTGCTCATACGGTATCGGCGGCGGACCGCCGGTCTGGATTGCGCCGACAAAAGCCTGCCAGATCGCCCGATGCCCCTTGTCCTGGCTAAACCAGGAGCGCTTTATTTTCCGGCGCCCGCCGCTGGCCAGCTCCAAGCGGCGGAAATCCTCCAACACCGCGACCCGCCCGCCGCCGAAGGCTTCGACCCGTTCCTTCGGGTAAGCTCGATCGCCGCTGGCCAGGTATTCGAGCGAAGCCAACGATCCATCGGGGAAAGCAAAGCTGAGATGCAGATTGTCATCCGAATAGCGTCCGGCGTTCGGTAGCCCGGAGGCCTGCAGGCTGGTCGGAAGCGCACCGACCAGGAAGACTAGAAAGTCGATAAAGTGGCAGACCTCTCCCACGATCCGGCCTCCGCCTTGGGCCGGGTCATGCACCCAGTGGGTCAAGGGGAGGAACCCGGCGTTCACCCGGTAGTGAATCGATAGGGGCTCGCCCGCCCGCTCAATGAAGGCCCGCATCTGCGCCCCGAGGGGAGCGAAGCGCCGATTGAAGCCCACGGTCAGCAGCCCGGACGCCTGCTCAACCGCCCGCAGCACCTCCGTAAGACCCTGCGCGTCGATGGCCAATGGCTTCTCACAGAATACATGTTTTCCGGCCCGCAGCCCCTGGGCGACCTGATCGGCATGCAGGTGATGCCGGGTGAGGACTGCTACGGTGTTGATCAGCTCATCGTCCAGTAATTCAGCCGGCGCGGTCGTGGCGTACTGGAACCCATACCGCCTGGCTGCCTGAGTCCCGCTCAGCCCGCGTCCGGAAGCCAAGCCGACCAA
>CAYHSI010000046.1:0-10946 GCA_964359225.1 uncultured Anaerolineaceae bacterium | reverse complement strand
GGCCGACTGCTATGCCATGTACACCAATAATCCGCCAGCGGGGGCTTTCCGCGGTTTTGGCGTGACCCAATCGGCCTTCGCAGTCGAATCGGCGATGGACCAGTTGGCCGCACGGCTCGAGCTGGATCCGATCGAGCTGCGGCTCAAGAACGCGCTGCGGGTCGGAACGGTCACCAACACCGGCCAGATGCTGCGGGAGAGCGTCGGCCTGGTCGAGTGTATCGAACGAGTTCGGGCGATGCTGTTGGAGTTCAGCGATGGAGCGGATCCGTTCGCCCCGGTCCCCGTCGAAGGCGAGCCCAGCCGGCGGCGAGCCTGGGGGATCGCAGCCGGGTACAAGAACACCGGCCTGGGCGGCGGCGCGCCCGACAAGGCCGCCGCGGAAATCGAGCTGTACGAGGATGAGACCGCCGAAGTACGAAGCTCCTCGGCGGAGATCGGCCAGGGATTGGTCGCAGTACTGCAGATGATCGCGGCCGAAGAGCTGACCTTACCGCTCAGCCAGATCCGGGTGCTACTTTCGGACACCGATCTCACGCCGGACGGAGGGCCTACCACCGCCTCCCGCCAGACCTATGTAACCGGCAATGCGGTGCGGCTGGCGGCCGATGCGCTGAAACAGGCGATCGCCGCCACTCTCGCTGAGCGCTATGACACGCCGCCGGATCGAATTGAATTCCACGAGGGACTCGCCCAGGTAAACGGACATCAGGTTTCGCTGGGGGAGGCGGTCGGGATGATGAAGGAAGAGGGCCGCCAGGCCCGGGCACTGTACGAATATTGGGCGCCTTCGACTCAACCGCTCGGCACCGGAGGCGACATGCATTTTGCCTACTCCTTCGCCGCCCAAGCCGCGCAGGTCGAGGTCGATCTGGAAACCGGTGAGACCTCCGTGCTGCGGGTGATCGCGGCTAATGACGTCGGCAAGGTGATCAATCCGCTCGGATTCCTCGGCCAGGTTGAAGGGGGCGTGATGATGGGCTTAGGGAATGCGCTCACCGAGCACTTCATCGTCGAAGAGGGGCGGATCTTCACCGACCGCTTGGCCCGCTACCGCATGCCGGGCATCCTGCACACTCCGGAGATCATCTCGATTCCGGTCGAACATCCCGCCGCCGACGGCCCCTACGGTGCGAAGGGCGTGGGGGAAATCTCCAGCATTCCGACCACACCGGCGATCACCAACGCGATCTACAACGCGTGTGGGGTCCGCATCAAGCGGTTGCCGGTCGATCAGGATTGGTTGGCCCGCGAGCTGGCTGCATGCTGATCCTCAACGCCAATGTCGTCACCTGGGGCGAGCCGAACCAGATTCTGGAGGATTACGGCCTTCGCATTTCCGATGCCCTGATTCAGGAGATCGCCCCGAGCGCGTGGCTGGCGGCAGCCCACCCGCAGGAGGAACGCTTGGATGCCAGGGGGCAATACCTGCTGCCGGGCAACCTCTGCGCCCACACCCATTTCTACGGAGCGTTTGCCCGGGGGATGGCGATCCCGGGTCCGGCGCCGCGCGATTTCCCCGAGATCTTGCGCAAGCTCTGGTGGCCGCTGGATCGCTCGCTGCGCGAGGAGGACATCCGCTTCTCGGCCCTGGTGTCGCTGGTCGATGCCATCAAGCACGGGACCACGACCCTCTTCGACCATCACGCCTCCCCAAATGCGATCGAAGGATCGCTCGATGTCCTGGCGCAGGCGGTGGAGGAAGCTGGCCTGCGGGCGGTGTTGTGTTACGAGGTTACGGATCGCGACGGCCCAGAGAGGGCCGCCGCCGGGATTGCCGAGAACTTGCGCTTCATGGAGCGGTGTGCCGGCGGAGCGGTCGCCGACGGCCGGATCGCAGCCACTTTCGGCCTGCACGCCAGCCTCACTCTCTCGGACGCAACCTTGGCCAATTGCCTCGAACGGGCGCCGCAGGGAATCGGATTCCATATCCACGTCGCCGAACATGAGGCCGACCAGCAGGACAGCTTGGCCCGCTCCGGGATCCGGGTCGTCGAACGCCTGGAAAAGCATGGTATCCTGACCAACCGCACTCTCGTGGCGCATGCTGTCCACGTGGAGCCGCGCGAAATCGAGATCCTCGCTGACCGAGGTACCTGGGTCAGCCACCAGCCCAGATCGAACATGAACAATGCCGTTGGCGTTGCGGAAGTCGAAACGATGTTGCGCGCCGGCGTTCGGGTTTGCCTGGGCAACGACGGCTTCTCGAACGCCATGTGGGAAGAATGGAAGACCGCCTACCTCCTGCACAAAGTCTCCCACCGCGATCCACGCCGGATGTCCGGGGATACAGTGGTCCAGATCGCGGTCCGGAATAACGCGGCCCTGGCAGAGGGTTTCTTCCCAGGGGCGCCGCTCGGGGTCGTTGAACCGGGGGCCCGCGCGGATTTGATCCTGGTCGATTACCATCCCAGCACGCCGCTGAGCGCGGGCAACCTTCCCTGGCATATTCTGTTTGGCTTTCATGAATCGATGGTCACCGGCACGATTGTGGCCGGGGAGCCGCTGATGTTCGAGCGCGAGCTGCGGACCCTCGACGAGGCCGCAATTGCAGCCCGAGCCCGGGAGCTCGCGCCGGAAGTCTGGAAACGGTATCTGCAGGAAGTCGAGAGTTGAGGTAGCGAGAAGTATGGCCGACAGACTGATCTTGACCCTGGCGATCTTGGGCGGAACCGGCAAGCTGGGCCGCGGACTGGCTTTCCGCTGGGCGAAGGCGGGCTACCACGTGATCATCGGCTCCCGCACGCCGGAAAAGGCCGGGCAAGCGGCCGAAGAATTGAACCAGAAGCTGGAGCGGCAGTTAATTGAGGGAATGGGGAACGAGGAAGCCGCCGAGGCTTGCGACATCGCGGTCCTCAGCGTCCCATATTCTTCCCAGCAGGAAACCCTTGCCTCGGTCAAGCAGCAGCTGGAAGGCAAAGTTCTCATCGCGGTAACGAATCCGCTCAATCGTCAGGACATCTATGCCGTTCACATGCCGCCGGCCGGCAGCGCCGCCCAGGAGGCCCAGGAGCTGCTGGGGACAGGAACCAGGGTCGTGACCGCCTTTCAGAATGTGTCCCACCGACATCTGCAGCACGACGGTCCGGTCCCGTGCGATGTGCTGGTCTGCGGCGACGACCCGGCTGCCAAGGACCAGGTGCTGCAGTTGGTGGCGGCCGCCGGGCTGGTCGGATGGGATGCCGGCCCGCTGCGCAACGCAGTCGTCGTGGAAGGTCTGTCGCCGATTCTGTTCTGGATAAACAAGCGCTACAAGATCAAGGCCTCGGGGATCCGCATCACCGGCGAGCAAGCCCCCGGCTGATCCGAATCGATGCAAATGACTTTGACGGCCCTGCCGGGCATCCCCCTGGTCAAGCCAGGCGATGACTTGGCAGGGTTCATTCTGGCGGCCGCCGGACGAGTGGACCTCACTTTCGAGTCAGGCGACCTGCTGGTCGTGGCTCAGAAGGTGGTCTCTAAGGCCGAGGGTCGCCAGGTCGACCTGACCCAAATCACGCCTTCCGCGGAAGCAGTGGAGCTTGCAGGCCGGGCCGAGAAAGACCCCCGCCTGGTGGAAGTGATCTTATCGGAGGCCAAGCAGGTGCTGCGGATCCGGCCCGGGGTCATCATTGTCGAGCATCGCCTGGGCTTCGTCTGTGCCAACGCCGGAGTCGACCACTCCAATGTGGAGGGGGAAGACGTGGTGCTTATGCTCCCGGAGGATCCGGAGCAATCTGCCAACCGGTTGCGGCGCGCCCTGGAGCAGGTCTCGGGGGCGAGGCTGGGGCTGCTGATCATCGACTCGCATGGCCGAGCCTGGCGGATGGGCACCGAAGGGGTGGCGATCGGCCTCAGCGGGCTGCAGGCGTTGATGGATCTGCGGGGGTGGCCGGATCTCTTCGGCGATCCGCTGCAGGTTACCCAGGTGGGAGTGGCGGACGAGCTCGCCGCGGCTGCCTCTTTGTTGATGGGCCAGGCGGCCGAAGGGCGCCCGGTGGTGCATGTCCGTGGCATGCCCTATCCTCTCCGTGAGGGGTCGATCCAAGAGTTACTCCGGCCCAAGGAAGAGGATCTATTTCGCTAATTCAATGGAGGAAGAATGCTCCCTGAATCTCACCGTGACCTGCTGAGCGACGACGTGCGGGCCTTTGCCTTTCTGGCGACCGTGATGCCGGATGGCACCCCGCAAGTAACTCCGGTTTGGTTTGACACGGAGGGCGAGTTGATCCGAGTGAACTCAGCCCGTGGCCGGGTGAAGGACCGGAACATGGCCGCCCGTCCCCAGATTTCATTGGCAATCATCGACCCCACCCAGATGTACCGGTACATTCAGATTCGCGGCACTGTGGAATCGATCAGCGAGGAAGGAGCTCGGGATCACATCGACAAGCTGGCCCGCAAGTACCGAGGCACGCCGACCTACGACTGGTACCGAGGCGAGCAGCGGGTGATCTATCGCATCCGGCCCAGTGCTGCCAGCAGCATGGGATGACTGGGATCTTAGCGGCCTTCGAGCAGCTGGTCCGCAGCCGGCTTTCAGTTCGAACATTCGTGGAACGGCCGGTGGAGCGGGACCTCGTCGACCGGCTGCTGCAGGCAGCCTGCCAGGCGCCCTCTGCCCATAATCGGCAGCCGTGGCGCTTCGCCGTCCTGACCAGTTCCGAGGCCAAAGCGGGGCTGGCCCAAGCGATGGGCCAGCGGCTGGAGGCCGACCGGCTCGCCGATGGGGACGATCCGCGCCCGGTCGGCGCAGATGTGGCGCGGTCACGCGCCCGGATCGCCGGGGCGCCGGTCGCGGTGCTGGTTTGCCTGACGATGGAGCAGATGGACGAGTATCCGGACGAGAAACGCTCGCGGGCCGAGTATCTGATGGCCGTTCAGGGCGCCGCCATGGCCGGTGAGAACCTGCTGCTGGCGGCCCACGCGGCGGGGCTCGGTGGGTCGTGGCTCTGCGCGCCGCTCTTCGCCCCGGCGGTGGCTCGGGAGGCATTGGGTCTGCCGGCCTCCTGGGAGCCACAGGGTCTGGTGCTGCTGGGCTGGCCGGCGACTCCGGGGAAAGAGCGCGGCCGGCGGCCGCTCGCGGAAGTGACGGTCTATTTGTAGCATGAAGATCGTAGCATTGGCGGGCGGGGTCGGAGGTGCCAAGCTGGTGGATGGCCTGGCCGGTGTCCTGCCGCCCGCAGATCTATCGGTGATCGTCAACACCGGCGACGATTTCGAGCATCTCGGGCTGATGATCTGTCCCGACCTGGATACGGTCACCTACACCTTGGCCGGGCTGGCCAATCCCGACACCGGGTGGGGCAGGCGGGAGGAGAGCTGGGCCTTCCTGGACGCGCTGCGGGCGTTGGGCGGGCCAATCTGGTTCCGACTGGGCGATCGAGATCTGGCCCTGCATATTGAACGCACCCGCCGGCTGCGGGCGGGAGAACCGCTCTCGGCGGTGACCCGTACTCTCTGCGCCGCCCTCGGGGTCGAGGTCCAAGTGCTCCCGATGACCGACCACCCGGTGCAGACTCGGGTGCTCTCGGACATCGGCGAGCTCGGCTTCCAGGAATACTTCGTCGAACGGGCTTCCGAACCCGCCGTGCGTGGGTTCCGATTTCAGGGCGCCGACCGGGCGTCTCCGGCCCCAGGCGTTATGGAAGTGTTGCGGGTCGCCGATCGGATTATCTTCTGCCCATCCAATCCTTGGGTCAGCCTCGATCCCATTCTGGCGATCCCGGGCATCCGAGCTGCGATCGGAGGAAAACCATGTATCGGGGTGTCGCCGATCGTCGGTGGAAAGGCCATCCGGGGGCCGGCAGCTAAGATGTTTGGCGAGCTCGGGATCGAGCCCAGCTGCCTCGCCGTGGCGGAACACTTCCGAGACGTGCTGACCGCGCTGGTCATCGATACCAGCGACGGACCGCTGGCGGAGCCCATCGCCCGGCTCGGGATCCAGCCCTTGGTTGCCCAGACCGTGATGCGCGACCGCACGGACCGCCTGGCCCTCGCCGGAGAGCTGTTGGAGTTCGCGGCCGCGCTGGAGCGGGCACTTTGACCCTCTGGGCGGTGGTTCCGGTGAAACCGCTCCCGCAGGCCAAGTCGCGACTGGCAAACGTCCTCACCGAAGCGGAACGGGTCGAATTGTCCCGCTGGATGTTGTCGCGCACCCTGGAGGTGCTCGCCGAAGTTCGAGAAATATCGGCCACCTTGGTGGTCAGTGCAGACCCGGACGTTCTTGAATTAGCCACTGCTGCAGGGGGAGTGGCGCTGCCCGAGCCCGATCCGCCGAATCTCAATCGGGCCTTGCTGCTCGCCCGGGAGGCGGCCCGGGCCGCGGGGGCCTCGGCCGTGCTGGTGCTCTCGGCCGATCTGCCTCGCCTCGCGGCAAGCGATGTGCATGCCCTGCGCGGGCTGGCAGCCAGCCCTCCCACTCTTGTGATTGCGCCCGACAGGCACGGGAGGGGAACCAATGCACTGCTGGTCGCCCCGGCCGCTTTGATAGAATTCGAATTTGGCGCCGACAGTTTCGCTCGGCATGTGGCGCGGGCCCGGGCGGTCGGGGCGCGGGTCGAGATCTGTAATCTGCCGGCCCTCGCCCTGGATCTGGATTCCCCGGAGGACCTTGAGCTGGTTCGCCGGGCGGAACCGCTGGTCGCTCCAAAGGAGTAGTCAGTGACTCTGGACCGGGTTGCCCTGTACCTGCAAGACGCCCATGAGCTGCGCGACGGGCTGGACTACGTCCGGTATGCCGAACAGCACGGCTTCGAGGCGGTCTGGCAGGCCGAATCGCGTCTCGTTCGGGACGCGATCGTACCCATGGCGGCCTATGCCGCTGTGACCGAGCGGCTGAAGGTCGGCTCGGGGGTCATCAACAACTGGACTCGCAACATTGGGCTGCTGGCTGCCACCTTCCTGACCCTCGACGACCTCGCACCCAACCGAATCATCTGCGGCATCGGGGCTTGGTGGGATCCGCTGGCCAAGAACGTCGGGATCGAGCGCCGCAAGCCGCTGCTCGCGATGCGGGAGACGGTCGAACTGCTGCGCCGGTTGCTCAGACTCGAGCGGGTCACCTTCCACGGTGAATTCCACTGGGTGGATGGGATCGAGCTCGATGTGATCCACGGCCGGCGCGAGCCGCGGCAGGTTCCGATCATGATCGGTGCCACTGGACTGCAGATGATGGAGCTGGCGGGCGAGATTGCCGACGGGGTGGTCCTGAACTACTGCGTGCCGCCCGAGTATAACGACGACGCGCTGGAGCATATCGAACACGGCGCACGGCAGGCCGGCCGGCGGCTGGAGGATTTGGATCGGCCGCAGCTCGTGGTGTGCTCGGTGGATCCCGACCGGGAGCGGGCCCTCGACACCAGCCGCGAGCTGCTGACTCAGTATCTGGCCCAGCAGCCGCACATCGCCAAGGCCAGTGGTGTCGCTCCGCAAGTGGTTGCTGAGATCCAATCGATCTTGGGCTGGCCAGCCACCCATGAGCAGATTCAGCAAGCCAAGCACCTGGTTTCGGATGAGCTGATCACCCGAATCACGGCCTCCGGTACGCCGGAAGAGGCTCGCGCCAAGGTTCAGCAATACATCGATCATGGCGCGACCGCTCCGATCCTTTATCCGGTCGGAGGGGATGTCAGATTGCTGGTGGACACCTTTAGCCCGGGCGCGTGATGCCCCGAGAGGAACGCTAGTTGCCACCGCTTGAGTATTACCGGCCGAAGACGCTCGCTGAGGCGCTCACCCTCCTTCAACGCGGCGTGCCGCTCGCCGGCGGCACGGCGTTGGCGCCGAACCGGCGCACCCTACAGGCGGTGGTTGACCTTCAGGACCTCGGCCTGGACTCGCTCGACATCTCGGAGACCGGCTTCCGGTTTGGCGCCACGATCCCTTTGCAGGCGCTGGTTGCTGCCGCTGAGCGCCTCCCGCGGTCCCTCGTGCGGGCGTGCCGCTTGGAAGCCGGCTGGAATATCCGGAATCAAGCCACCCTCGGTGGCACCCTCATCTCCAGCGATGGCCGTTCGCCGCTGCTGACCACCTTGCTGGCGATGGGCGCCGAGCTGGAATGGGCCCAGCGTGACTCTCGAATGCCGCTGGCCGAGCTGTTCTCGCTCCGAGCCAGCCGAACATCAGTCGGACTGATCACCGCAATCCACATTCGCCGTCCGGACCAGTTGGCGTATGAGCAGGTTGGTCGATCGCCGGCCGATTTGCCTCAGGTCTGCGCGGCAGCCGCCTCCTTTGGTGCGGCCGAGCAATTCCGGGTTGCGATTGGTGGCTACGGCCGGCACCCTCTGCTCGTTCAGGATTCCGGCGATGCCTCGCCGGAGGCGATCGAGCGGGGAGCCCGCTCGGCTGAGGAGGCCTACTCCACGGCTGGCGACGCGTGGGCCAGCGCCGATTTCCGGGCCGCAGTCGCCGGCACGTTGGTCCGCCGGGTAGTCCGCGAGGTCCTGCCTTCATGAAACCCTGGAGACCGTGATCCGGTGAACGTCAGCTTCGACCTCAACGGCCGAACTGTCAGCGCAGCGATCCCCGCCTCGACTTCGCTGCTGGCTGCGCTGCGCGAGCAGCTCGGCGTCTTCGGCGTCAAGCATGGCTGCGAAACCGGTGAGTGCGGGGCCTGCACCGTGCTCATCGACGGCCGGCCGGTGAACGCCTGCGTCATGCTGGCGGTGCAAGCGGCCGGTCGCCGGGTGGAGACCATCGAGGGCTTCGGGCAGCATCCGGAGCAGGGTTGGCGCCGAACGGCCGGCTTGAATGCACTGCAAGCCGCGTTTGTCGAGACCGGCGCGATTCAATGCGGCTACTGCACCCCCGCCATGCTGCTCACCAGCCAGGCCCTGCTCAGGACGACCCCCGCCCCGAGTGAGGCCGAGGTGCGGGAGGCCTTTTCCGGAGTGCTCTGCCGCTGCACCGGCTATCTCAAGCCGGTCCAGGCGGTGCTGCGGGCGGCGGCGGTGCTGCGCGGCGAGACCCTCGAGCCGATCGGCGGACCGATCCCGGCCCCGCCCGAACTCTTCGGCCCGCCTGGGCGGGAGGGACCCGAGACCGGCGGCCCGGGGCCGGGCCCCGATCTGCTCACTCGCACTCAGGTGATGCCGCGTATCATGGTGGTCCCCGAAACCCAATTGCTGCAGTCGGTCGGCAAGCCGGCTCCGAAGGTGGACGCCGTGAAATTGGCGCAGGGTAAGCCGGCCTTCGCGGCCGATATGGAAATGCGCGGCATGCTGACCGCCAAGCTGCTGAAGAGCCCGCTCGCCCATGCCCGTATCCGGCGGATCGATGCCTCCAAGGCCCGCCAGCTGCCTGGGGTAGCGGCGGTGCTGACCTGGCAAGACATTCCGCGAGTCGTGTATTCCACCGCCGGCCAATCGGATCCGATCCCCGGCCCACTCGACATGTTTTCATTGGATAACAAGGTGCGCTTCGTGGGCGATCGGGTGGCGTTCGTGGCGGCCGAGACCGAGCAGATCGCCGAACAGGCCCTCAGCCTCATTCAGGTTGAGTACGAGCAGCTCATGCCCCTGTTTGATCCCGGCCAGGCGATGGCGGAAGGTGCCCCGCGCATCCACGACGAACCCGAATACCTGAACTTCGGCGAGTCGGATCCAGCCCGCAACCTGGCCGCCCAGATCCATGTGGACATCGGGGACGTCGAGCGGGGATTCGCCGAGGCCGATCACATTATCGAAGGCAGCTACGAAGTGCCTAAAGTGCAGCAAGCCTCGATCGAGCCCCACGTGGTTGTGACCTACTGGGACGAGGACGATCGGCTGGTGATTCGGACCAGCACCCAGGTCCCGTTTCACGTGCGCCGGCAGTTAGCGCCGGTCTTGGGATTGCCGCCGAAGCGGATCCGGGTGATCAAGCCTCGGATCGGGGGCGGCTTTGGCGGCAAACAGGAAGTCATGATCGAAGACGTCGCCGCCCACCTGACCATCGCCACCGGGCGACCGGTGCGTTTTGAGTACACCCGGGCGGAGGAGTTCGAGGCCGCCCGCTCGCGTCACCCGATGCGCTTTCGGATGAAGACCGGGGTCAAGCTGGATGGGACGCTCACCGCCAACGAACTGGTTTGCCTCAGCGACACCGGGGCCTACGGCTGCCACGCTCTGACCGTGGCTGGCAACACCGGTCACAAAGGGATGGCATTGTATGTCGGGGATGGAGGCTACCGCGCGGCTCCGAACATCCGCTTTCACGCCGACGTGGTGTACACCAACACTCCGCCGTCGGGTGCCTACCGGGGCTACGGCGTGCCGCAGGGCTTCTGGGCCGTCGATCGGCACATGGAGAACATCGCTCGGCAGCTTGGGTTCGACCCCATTCAGTTTCGTTTGAAGAACGCCCTGCGGGCGGGCGAACTGCAGCCCTTCAGCACCGCCTGGTCGGAGGGCCGCGAACCGCGGCCGGAAACCATCCGCACCTGTGGGCTGGAAGAATGCGTGCAGCACGGTTCCGCGGCGATCGATTGGCCCCACAAGTACGGCAGTCCGGTGTGGCATCAAGTCGAGGGCAAGCCCCATCTGCGGCGTGGAATCGGGGTCGCGTTGGTGATGCAGGGCACCGCGATTCCTTACCTGGATATGGGTGGGGCCAGCCTCAAGATCAACGAAGATGGATCCTTCAATCTGCTGGTCGGCGCGACCGACTTGGGAACCGGCTCGGACACGGTGTTGGCCCAGCAAGCCGCCGAGGTGTTGGGGGTGCCGCTGGACGACGTGGTGATCTATTCCTCGGACACCGATTTCACTCCGTTCGACAAGGGCGCTTACGCCTCGAGCACGACCTATATTTCCGGCACCGCAGTGGTCCGAGCGGCTGAGGTGGTGGCCGAACGGATTCGGATCCGCGCCGCCCGCATGCTGACCGAGCCGGCGGCCGGGTCAATTCAGCCCGACCAGGTCCGGCTCGCCGGCGGCCGAGCCTGGGCTCCGGACGGCCGTTCGGTGACGATGGAACAGGTCGCG
>CAYHSI010000045.1:8522-11003 GCA_964359225.1 uncultured Anaerolineaceae bacterium | reverse complement strand
TGTTATAGACCAATGACAATGTCAGGTTAACAGTTCAATGAAAATGTCAGGTCGCGGTGTCTTCGAGTTTTGCTGCGATCTCGAAAGGCTTTCTCCAGGGGTGATCGGCAGGCGGCTTCCAGGGCTGCCTGGTCTTGGTTTTGGGGAGCCTTGTTTTCTCTCGCACGGTTGATGACCGCGTGCTGGCAGGCAGCTCGGCGGGTGTGAACTTGTCCACTTGGGGTGGCCCGGGTTGCTGTGGGGCATAGGCGACGAGCTTGCGGCCCTGGTACCCGACGCTCAAGCGGCCGTCCATGTGCTGGCGCACTTCGACTCGGCATCCCGCGTAGTTGGCCCGGTGGCGATCCGGGGGGATCTGCAGGCGATGGCCGCTGAAAGGGAAGGTGTTGTCGTTGTAGACCTTCCGCTGATGCTTGAAGCAGAAGAGGGACTCGGGGTCCAGGCCGGCGGGCCACGGGAGATAGGCTGGCTCGGGCTGGGCGGGCTGCTTGCGGAAGCGACGGTTGAAGCCCGGTAGGAAGTGCGCCAGGACCCGATTGGCTTCCTCCAGAGTGCAGGCTCCGGCCCGGCGCAGGGCCTTGAGCAGGCGATCTTGCAGCGTTTCGAAGAGGCGTTCAATGCGCCCCTTGGCTTGGGGAGAGTAGGCGGGGATGAGCTCGATGCCCAGCTCGTCCACCAGGCGCCCAAACTGGCTCCTGGGGAGTTGTCCGGCCAATTCCTGTTCCAGGGTGGCCTGCTTGGGGCTCTGGAAGATGGTGTGGCGGTCGGCGTAGAGGGCCAGGGGCAGCCCGTGGCGGTGGACAATCTGGCGCAGCAGCAGGAAATAGCCGGCGGCGTCTTCCTGTTGCCGGAAGAGGGCATAGGGAACTTCGCCGGTGGCATCATCGATCGCTGCGAGCAGCACCAGCCGGGGCCCCCGGCCTTGCAGCCAGTCGTGATTGCTGCCGTCCATCTGCAGCAGCATCCCCGGCCGGGGTCGACGCTCTCGGCGGCTGCGGTGCCGTGGAGCGCGCCGTTTCCTGGGGGAGGGCAGACCCGCCTCGCGGCGGATGCGCCGCACCGAGGATCGGGAGAGCGCCAGCTGATGCTCCTCAGCCAAGACATCCGTCAGATGGTAGTCATTGTAGTCGTGGTAGTCCGCTTTGAGCCGCTCGATGACCTGCTCTCGCACCTCCTGGGCGATGCGGCGGGGTGAAGGGCGCCCCCGATTGCCATGGGCCAGCGCCGCCGCCCCTGTCCGCCGGTACCGGGCAAGCAGGCGGTAGACATGCCGCTCGGACAACCCCAGACTCACGGCCGCTCGAACGACGGTCAGCCTTCCGGACTTAACCTCGTTGAACACCCTGAGACGCTTCTGTTCCTTGAGGGTCAATGTCACCTGTTCGCTCATAAGGTGACATTTTCACTGAACCAATGGACCCTGACATTTTCATTGGACTATAGCATGAGGCAATTCGCGTTGTTGACTTCGCGGGCGACTGCATATAGACTCTTTCATAGGGAATTGAGCGTACAACCTACCCTTGTCCTCTCCTGGACTGACGGAGACAGGGAGTGCTCCCGCAAAGGCGGGGCCACCCCAGTCTTTTTTTTTGGCAAGGAACCGGACGATAGGGCGCTCAAATCGCTGGAGGTAGGATGGCAACGACTGCCAAGCTGGAACGGCCCCCGCGCAGGATAACTATCGCCGGGGATCCGGTAGCCGAATCCGAATTAGCCGAGCAAATTGGCATGTCCTGGAAGGAGCGCTACGAGCAGAACGACGCCTGGGGAATCTCGACTGCGCTCGATCTCTACGATTGCGACCCCCAGATCATCCGAGACGCCGAAAAGATCCGAGCCTTTGTGTACGAGCTCTGTGATCGGCTGGAGATGCGCCGCTATGGGGAGTGCCAGGTCGTCGACTTCGGGGAGGACGAACGGGTGAGCGGTTTCTCCATGACCCAGTTGATCGAGACCTCCCTGATCTCGGGCCACTTCGCCAACGCGAGCAATGCGGCCTATCTGGACATCTTCAGCTGCAAGTATTACGAGCCCCGGCTGATGGCCGAGTTCGCGCTCGGATACTTTAAGGGCGCAACCTTCCGGATGCAGGTCAGCCTTCGGCGCTAGCCAGAGCCAAGCGGGCCTCCAAGCCGGACCCGGACCCGGTGCTTGACCGAAGCCCGCTCCAGCGGAATCACCTTACTCTCGAGTCGGCGTCCGTCCATCTCCACCCAGGCCACCCCTCGCTGCACTCCCTCCGGATTCTCGACTTGAATCTCGTAGACGGCACGACCGTGCCGATAGCCCAGGCGGTACTCCGGCCAGCCGGCCGGAATCACCGGATCGATCTGTAGAGTTTCCCCGCTCAGCCGCAGCCCCAGCAGCTCTTCTACCCAGGCCCGGTACATCCAGGCTGCCGAACCGGTGTACCAGGTCCACCCGCCACGACCGACCTGCCCAGCCAATCGATACACGTCTGCCGCAACGACATAGGGC
>CAYHSI010000045.1:0-8512 GCA_964359225.1 uncultured Anaerolineaceae bacterium | reverse complement strand
GCTCGACTGCATAGTGGGCGACCTCAGGAGCCTCGCGGGAGTGCTCGATCGGATTGAGCATCCGCAGCAGCCGGGCTGCCCGTTCCCCATCTCCGCGCCGGGCCAGCGCGATGGCGAGCCAAACTGCGGCGTGGGTGTATTGCCCCCCGTTTTCGCGCACCCCGGGCGGATATCCCTGGATGTATCCCGGAGAAGGAGAGCTATGGTCGAAGGGCGGGGTAAAGAGTAAGGCCAGGCCTTCCTCCTCACGCACCAGGTGGCGCCAGGCCGACTCGAGCGCCTGGGCGGTCCGGTCCGGATCGGCCGCTCCACTGATCGCGGCCCAGGACTGAACCATCGAGTCGATGCGGGCCTCCTCATTTGCCCCAGATCCAATTGGGTTCCCGTTGTCAAACCAGGCTCGCAGGTACCAGCTTCCGTCCCAGGCCGCGGCCTCGATTTGGGCGGCCAGCTGCTTGGATCGATCGCGATAGCCGGACCCGAGTTCGCTCTCCCCAACTCGGTCAGCCAGCTCCGCCATGTCGCTCAGCACTCCGACCAGGAACCATCCCAGCCAGACACTCTCGCCGCGTCCGCCCGCCCCCACCCGATTCATTCCATCGTTCCAGTCGCCGGTGCCCATGAGGGGCAGCCCATGAGGACCGGAAGTGAGCCCCCGCTCCACCGCCCGCCGGCAGTGTTCAAAAAGGGTTTCACGCTGCTTGGACTCCACCGGCGTCAGGAAAGCCTCCCCTTCTGACGGCTCCAGCGGGCGGGCCTCGAGGAACGGCACTCGCTCCACGAGGATTGCGGTATCGCCCGTCACTCGCACATAGGCCGCGACGGCAAACGGCAACCAGAGCAGGTCATCCGAGATTCGAGACCGGATGCCGGCTCCGGAAGGCGGATGCCACCAATGCTGCACATCACCCTCCTGGAACTGCCGGGCGGCCGCCGCCAGGATCAGATGGCGGGCGATTTTCGGCTCAGCGTAAAGCAGGGCCAAGGCATCCTGCAGCTGGTCCCGATAGCCGTACGCCCCGCCGGATTGATAGAAGCCCGAACGAGCCCAGATCCGGCAGCTCAGACTCTGGTAGAGCAGCCAACGATTGACCAGGAAATCCACCGCCAGTTCGGGCGTGGTTACCTGCACCGCCCCTAGGATCCGATCCCACCAGGACTGGGTCTGCTCGAGAGCCTCGTCGACCGCCAATCGGACTCGGAATTTTTCGATCAGCTCGTGCACCTCCGCCTCGGATCCTGCCTGGCCGAGCATGCAAATCACTTCGCTGCTCTCTCCCGGGCCAAGCTGCAGCCTGACTTGCAGCGCGGCGCAGGGATCGTGTCGACCGCCGACCTGCCCGGGCAGGCGTTCGAGCCGCATCGCGGCAGGGGCGCTCAGGTCGTGGTTCCGACCGAGGAAGGTGGACCGGTCTGTGCTGATTGAGCCCGGAGCGGGATGCAGGGTGGCAAAGCTCACCCGGTGCGGGAAGTCCGGGTGGTAACCGTTACGGGCGGTCAGTGCCTGGGCCACCTCGTCCCACAGGCTGAGCACGTCCTGCTGGGACTCCTCCCGGCTTTCTCCGAGCGTCCACTCCACATAATAGGTGACCGTGAGTTCCCGTGGCCGGCTCGAATCGTTACGCAGCTTGAGCCTGCTCAGCTTGATGGGTTGCCCGCCCTGGTCATCGACCGGCACAAAGACCACCAGCTCCTGCTCAATCGCGTGGCTGTTGTGCTCGAACATCGTGTAGCCGGCGCCGTGCCGCGCTCGGTAGGCTTCCGGCTCCCGGATCGGCTTGGCGGTCGGACTCCAGAACGCACCGGTTTCTTCATCGCGGATATAGATCACCTCCGCGGGAGGGTCGAGCAGCGGATCGTTTGACCACTCGGTGAGCCGGTTACGTTGGCTGTTCTCCGACCAGGTGAAACTCGCGCCAGATTCGCTCACCACGGTGCCGAAGGAAGGATTGGCCAGCACGTTCACCCAAGGCGCGGGGGTCTCCGCACCGGGACCGAGATAAATTACATATTCCCGGCCGTCCGGGGCAAACCCGCCCAGCCCGTTGAAATAGGGCAATTCTAAGTAGCCAAGCGGCGCGGAAGGCTGCGCCTCGAGATCCCGAACCTGCAGCGGCTCCGGCAGATCCAAAGGCTGGCTGGGAGCGACCAACTGCTGGGGGAGCGATCCCCGCGCGGCTACCAGTGAGATGCGGGCCGCGGCCTGCAGAAGTGTGAGGTCCTCTGGCGGGATTTGGTCCACACTGAGCAGGAAGACATTGCCGGCTTGGGCGGTCCCGGCGTACGTCGCGTGGGCCGCAGTCTGGCGCTCCAACCTCTCTTTCAGCGGTTGCTCGTAACTGGAAGACTCCTCGTTTAAGATCACCAGGTCGGTCGTGAAGCCGCGACGTCGCCAGTAGGCTTGGGCTTGGAGCAGTTGGCGAACCAGGCCGATGTCCTCCGCCTCCCCAATATTCACGATCGCGATCGGGAGATCGCCGGAGATTCCGTAGGGCCACAAGTCGGCCTGGCCTTTGCGATTGTCTTGTATTCGCTCAGCAGCCGGACGCAGGATCCAATTCGGATAGAGCATGTGACCAGCCAGCTGTTGGAAGCGCAGCGCCTGATCCGGAAGGACCCGGAGCAGGCGCAGCTCCAGCCGGGAAGAGGCCCAGGCTAGCTCAATCGAGCGTTGGATGGCCAGCGGGTCGGAGTACTTCTCCATCAACACCAGAGCGGCCGGCCGGGTCCGGGCGGCCGCCAGCACCAACGAGATTTGGGTGCGCTCGCCCGCATCCAACCGGACCGTCTTCCTCAAGCTCAAGATGGGGTCGAGCGCAAATCCAGCCGAGTTTCCAAGTTCGCGGCGGGCCCCAATCGGATCGTGCAGGGATCGGCCGCGGCCGATGAAGGCCCGCCGATCGGTCTCGTAGCTAAACGGGCCCGCTTCTCGCTCGAGGGTCAGGCGATGGGCGACGTAGATCGGAGACTCGTCCGGGCTCCTCGGTCGCCGATAGGCGAGCAGCGAGCGCTGGGCCTCGATCGCCTCGGTCTGAATGAAAAGCTTGTTGAACGCCGGGTGCTGTCGATCCGCCCGGTGGGGTGCCAACGCCAGCTCGAAGTAGCTGGTCAGCTCGAGTTGGATTGCTTTGGAGGATCTATTGGTTAGCGAGATCCTGCGAATCTCGACATCTTCCTCCGGCGAGACGATGACCTCGGTCTGGGTCTCAATCCTCTGGTCCCGGTGCCGGAATTCGACCCGGTCGAGGTGAAAGGTGACAGCATAATCCTCCGGTTCTTCCGCCACCGGCTGGAAGGTATTGGACCAAAGCCGGTCGCTGTCGATGTCCCGAATGTAGCAGAAGGATCCCCAGTGATCACGAGTCGTGTCTGCCCGCCAGCGAGTGATATCGAAGTCACCCCAACGGCTGTATCCACCACCCGAACCGGTGACCATCAGGTTGTAGCGCCCGTTCCCCAAAAGCTGCACTTTGGGGATCTCGGTGTGTGCCGAGTCATATCGACTGACCGAAGGAGCGATTCCCGGCGGCTCGGCGCGGGCCAGCAGCCGCTCGCGGGTCGAAATGTGGTGAACGGGCGGAGCGGCCGGAATCCGTTCATAAAGCAAGGGTTCGGCGGCCCGCACCCGAGGGTCGGCGTGGAACCGGCGTTGGATCAGACCGCGATTGACAAAGTTGTCCAAGGCGAGCAGGCTCATGCCCTGGTGGTGAGCCATATAGGCTCGCACGATCACACCCCGTTCTTCCTCCTTGCGCGGCTCTCGGCTGAAGTCGATGGCCTCATAGAAGCCGTAGTCATTCAGCAGGCCGTACTCGGCCAACGCTTTAAGGTTTCGGATAGCCAACGTGGGACTCAGCCCAATCGCCAGGAGAGTGGCGTAGGGTGAGACGACGAGTTCTTCCTCCAGGCCTCGCTTGAGCGCCAACCAGGGAACTCCGAAGGCCTTGTACTGGTAGGTCTTGTTCAGGTCGAGCTCGCCGTAGGCCGACTCCGACATCCCCCATGGCACCCGCCTGCGGCGGCCATAGGCCACCTGCAGCTCGACCGCCTCGCGGGCGGCCTTGTCGAGCAGCGAGTTTGGAAAGGTCCGTTGGAACAGCAGGGGCATCAGGTACTCGAACATCGTGCCGGTCCAACTCAGCAGCACCCGGTGTCGCCCATGAGAGGAGAACGGTCGACTCATGGACAACCAGTGCTCAACCGGCGCCTGGCCACGGGCGATCGCCACCAGACTGCCCAGGCGGGCCTCGCTGGCCAGCAGATCGTAGAAGGCATCGTCGAGCCGATTCTCGGAAATGTTCAGCCCGATCGAGAACAACCGGCGCTGCGGGTCATAGAGAAACCCCAGGTCCACCTGATCCGCAAGCTGGTCGGCCCGGCCGGCCAGCGATTCAACCAGGGCAAAAGCCTCCCGGGCGCGGGTGCGGCAGGCTGCGAGCCTCTCGTCGAACCCGGCTGGCCTGGGTTCGGGCCCGTTAGCAGAGAGAACTGGCGACAGGTCGGGGGTCCAGTCTCCGGCCAGCGCGGAAAGCGAGGGAGCGACAGCCAGTTGAGCAGCCCCGTTCGCTTGCGGGAGCGGATCGACCCAGGAAAGGTAGCGGTCAATCACCCGAATCCAGGCCGATAACTGCCGCTCGAGCTGACGAGCCCAGTATGCCGTGCGCGCTTCGGTCCCGGCGAACTCGCGGGCCGTGTTCGCCAAGGAGCGAACCGGAGTCTCGATCTCCCGCAGGCAGCGGATAATGTCATCCAGGCTAGTTCCCGAACTTCGAATCCGCTTGGAGAGGGCGGCCACCTCGCCGCGATCGAGCTGGAGCTCGCCATCTTGTTCAAGCACCGATTCCAGAATCTCCAGCGTGTCGAGCAGCCCATGGAGCGCATCGGGTGTCAGCAGTGGGCTGCCCGCAAGGTCACGCAGGCCCTGGTTGAGGGTCCACAGAGCAGCGACGAAGTTTCCGCTGTCGACCGAGGAGACGTACTTGGGCCTGAGCGGTTGGAGGGTGCGCAGGTCGTACCAATTCAGCAGGTGCCCCTGATAGCGTTCGAGCTGAGCCAGGGTGTCGAAGGTCTTTGTGAGTCGTTCGACCGCCTGATCGAGAGTGAGAAAGCCGAAGTCGCAAGCCGCCAGCGCGCTGAGCAGCCACATTCCGACGTTGGTCGGGCTGGTGCGGAACGCCAGCTGGTTTTGATGGGAGACCTGATAGTTATCCGGCGGCAACCAGCGGGTGTCGGCACCGACAAAGTCGTCGAAGAACCGCCAGGTCTTGCGTGCCACCGATCTGACCATGCGCAGATCGGGGCCAACCGCAGCTGGCGATAGATTCGGCTCCGGGGGGCGGCGATTCAACCACCAACCGAGCACGGGATTGAGAATCCATAACAGGATCCAGGGCGCGGCCGGGATCAATCGGGCAGGGTCGTTTGCGACCAGCCCGAGACCGAGCAGCGTGGCGAGCAGGCTGATCGCAGCAGAATGCAACATGAAAAGCGGGCGGTCGCCCGCCGAAGCGTATTGAGCCATTCGGGCGCTGGTCCACTCCAGCAGCCCGCGCTTGCTCACGAGCCGCCGATACCAGACTCGCAGCACTGCGTCCAAGGCCAATCCGGCCTGGTGGGGGAGTAAGGCAGCCTCAGCAATCGCCCGAACGATATCGTGGCCGATTTCGCGGAGCGAGAGAGACCGGAGACTTTGGGCGCTGGTCGCCCAGGTTAGCGGCTGGGCGACCGGTTGAAAGAAGAGCATCCCGGCAACCAAGACTCCGGCGGCCCACGCCATGGGGGACGAGGTCAGCCAGGCGACCAAGAGCAGCGCTACGCTCGAAACCGGCACCAGGCTGCGGCGCAGGTTGTCGAGAATCTTCCAGCGACTGAACAGCGGCAGGGGGTTCGGTCCCTTCTCCCCAGAGCGGGAGGGCACTTTAGGAAGCAGCCAGTCGATAATCTGCCAGTCGCCCCGAATCCAGCGGTGCTGGCGCCGGGTATAGGTGAGGTAATCGCGGGGGAACTCGTCGAAGAGCTCGATGTCGGAGGCCAGGCCTACCCGCAGATGCTCGCCCTCGATTAAGTCATGGCTGAGTAGCCATTGTTCCGGAAAGCGGCCCGAAAGCACTCGGTGGAAAGCCCGCGGATCGTAGATCGCCTTGCCGTGGTAGGAACCGGCACCGGTAAGGTCCTGATAAGTGTCGGACACCGCCTTCGTGTAGGGATCAACGCCGACCGGGTCGGAGTAGATGCGGCTGAACGCCGTGGCGGTGGCGCTGGGGAGGGACGGGCTGACCCTTGGTTGGATGATGGCGTAGGTGCCGGGGAGCAGCATCCCCTGGCCGTCGAACCTCGCCTGGTTGAGGGGATGCGCAAGGGTCTCGACCATCCTCCGAGCGGTGTCGCGCGGCAACTGGGTGTCGCTATCCAAGGTAATGATGAAACGAATATCGGTCAGGTCATCGGGGTCGCCAACTCGGACAAAATGCTCCGGAGCAGAGGGCGTTCCTCCGGAGATCAACCGGTTCAGCTCCTCCAACTTCCCGCGCTTGCGCTCCCAACCGATGTACTTCCCTTCCGAGGCACTCCACACCCGTTCCCGCTGGAATAGATAGAAGCGGCCGGCGCCGTAGCGCGCGTTCAGCCGCTCAATGCCCTCGACTGCTCTGGCTAAGGTAGCCGCATCCTCCGGCATCTGCGGCTCCGGCGCGTCGGCAAAGTCGGAGAAGATCCCAAAGGCCAGATTCGGCTCGGGGTTGGCCAGGTAGCGGATCTCCAACTTCTCAATCTCTGAGGGGATCGTCTCCGGATCGGAGAGGATGATGGGGACCACCACCAGGGTGCGGTAGGCATCCGGGATGCCATGCCGCCTGAAGTCCATCTTGGGCAGCGTACGAGGCGGCAGGGACCGCGAGACGAGGTAATTCACTAATTGAACCCCGAGCTGGCTGGCGGGCCCGAGCACCAGCAGCCCGCCGATCAGATCCACCCAGTGCAGCTTGACCTGCAGACCGATGGCGAATGGCAGCAGCGCCAGCAGCGAGGTGGAGGCTGCCACCGCCGTGAGGTAGACGCCGGTGTGGTGACGATAGATGAATTGGCGCAGCCGATAGCCCACCGGTTCGCGGAAATTGAGCAGCTTGGTCAGCCCGGCCCTGGATTCGCCGACCAGGAAGGCGCCAACGTGCCCGGACCGCTCGCCACTGCCCAGCGGGCGCGATGCAGGTGGGGGCCGTTCTCGGCTGCCTGCCTGCCGAGCGGCTTGAGTAGCCAGCTCGACCGCGGTTCGCGCCACGTCGACCTCATGTCGACCGGCGCGCCGGGCCAGCTCCTCAACCACGCCGCGATAGGTATTGCGGGTCTCAAAGTCCATTCCCGCATAGACGCCGGCCGGATCGCGGCTCAAGGCCCGGTCGACCCGGCTCAGTTTCTCGAAGAGCTCCCGCCAGTCCAGCATCGCCAGCTGGCGCAGGGTCGTGATGGCATTTGCCACGGAGACCTGCTCGCTGGCCTGGCGATTCTGCTCGCGCAGGTTGGTCTCGCTCATCGGCCGATGGTGGGCCCGCTCAAGCCAACTCTGAACCGGTCCCAACACACCCTCTTCGTCATAAAGCTGGGCGGCGAGCAGAGTTCCGAAGAACGGGGTGGGGGCTGGCTGGGCTTCGGCGAGCTCGGCCAGCCTGGCGAACAACAGGCCGGGCTCTCGACGGGCGGTGACCAGCAGCCGGTTCGACCAGAAATCCGCCAGTTGGCGTTCGCGCAGCTCCGCCAGGGCGCGGATTGCGATCCGACGAACCCGCTGCACGAGCGCGATTCGCAGCATCAGGGGCAGGGCCCACAATTCACCGATCGTCAGGGGGCTGACTTGCTGATAGGCTTCCACGAAACTCACAATGATCTCGGAGTTGAGGGGGGCGTCGGTGTGGGAGACCAGCTCGCTGGAGAGGTCGTATACCCGCGGCAGGCCCAGGCCCTGCTCGTTCAACAGGCCGGGCAGCTGGCTATAGAACCGCCGCGGCAGGTTGACCTGGACATCGGCCACGTGGCTTTCAACCATGTATTCGTTGTCGAGCACCCACTCGGCCGATGGACCCAGGGGTTGGCCCATGGCTCCCGCCTTGCCAAGGTCCCCGCAGATGGTATGGATCTCCAGCCGGGCCTGATCGAGGCGAACGAGCAGCGCCTCCTTCGCCCGGCCGCGGGGGTCGACTCGGTGCTGCTCGGCGAGCCGGCTGGCATGGGCCTGGAGTTGAGGCGGCGGGAGCGGCACCCGGGTGGCTACACCCTCCGAGTCGAGAAAGCCCCGATCCGAAAAGAGCACAAAGATCGCCGGCTCCGCCTCCCCGAAGCCACGCAAGGTGGAGACGGCGCTCCTGAGGCTGTCCAGCGAGGACCGGAGGGCAAGCAGAGTTTCGTCGGAGGCCATCCAGCGGGCGTGCGAGGCGAGGACCGCCCGATCGACACCGGGCCAGCGGCTTGTGCCAAGCCACCAGCCCAGGCCGAGCCCGGCGCCTATGCCGGCGCATCCAAG
>CAYHSI010000044.1:0-11193 GCA_964359225.1 uncultured Anaerolineaceae bacterium | reverse complement strand
CCGGTCGGACCCGCCGGCGTCAAGCGCAGGCCGACCACCGGCACACCGGCGGCGGACCAGCGAAAGTTGGCAGGACGTGGAGGGAGTGCGGTCGCGACCCCGAAGAGCAGCGCAAAGGCGGTGGCGACCGCCAGGTGGGAGGCCAGGCGACCCGCGAGCAGCGCCTCGGACATTGGATGGTCCGACCGAAAGTCGGCCGGGGATTATAGCACGCAGGCCGGGATACGCCGTTTGAGGCAGGTTCGCTTACTGGGGCTCCGGGCGGGCCTCAAGGCCGATCCAACGCATCGCCGCCATCCCATAGAGGAGAGACAGCCAAAAAGTGATCCCGCGAAAGGCAAGCGTGATCACCGCCGCACGGCCAAACGGTACCCCGAGGGAGGTCAGCACCAGGGTCATGGCTCCTTCTACGAATCCAAACCCGGACGGCGTGGGCGAGACGATATAGAAGAGATAGCCGACGCTGAAACTGGCGAGCAGGGTGCCGGCGAAGGGGGTCTGGCCGAAGGCCAGGAAAACTAGCGCCAGCACCATGAGCAGCAGAAACTTGCTGCTCACCGCCAGGGCAGCCGGGAGCAAGAGAGCCTGCGGGGTACGACGCACCTCCTGGAGCCCTTCATGGATATCATGCGCAAGTTTGTGCGCGTGCGAAAGATCGAAGAAATCCCTGCGAATGAGCGGCCGGAGCACACGATTGAGCCGTTCGCCGGCCCAATACAGCCCCCGAGTCAACCGGTCCGGGGACTCCATTCCAAGCGCCAACAATGCAGCGCTGACCAGAGCGGTTGCACTAAGGATGAGCGCGGCCAGCACCTCCGCTGCGCTCAGGTGATTGAGTTGAAAAAGGACCAGCAGACCCAGCCCGACGAACGCCAATAGGCTCAACTGCTCTCCGAAGACGAACAGCGCGGCTCCGGTTGTTAACCGACCGACCGGCAACCCACGCTTCCTTCCATCCGCCAACAGGATTGCCATTCCTCCCATCCCGGCGCTTGGAGCCACCACGCTGACGAATTGGACCGCGGCGGTTACCAGAGCCAGGTGGCGGAGTTGCTCGTCGATGCCCAGCGCTCGGTAGATCGACTTGAATGACCCGGCCGTGTTCAAGATCCAGACTAGGTGCACCGCCACGGCCAAAGCAAGCCAGCGCGGATCGCCGGTTTGCAGGGTTTGGAGCACTTGCAAGAACTCATCGAAGCGCGAGATGAGAAAGACTGCCCCGAGCAAGAAAAGCACGACCAACAGGAGTCTGCGCATGGGGTTAGGGCCGCCCGCCGCCAAGTCTTTCGATTCCGGCCGGATCACCGGCCGTGGCGGCGTTCGCCCCGCGTTCGATCCGCTTCACCAGATTGGATAGAACATCCCGCGGGCCAAGTTCGATGAAGTCGGTCACCCCCGCGGCGAGCATCGAGCCGATGGTCTCGGTCCAACGCACCCGGGAGGTCAGCTGAGAGCGAAGTTCTTCCCTGATTTCGGATACCGAGGCCAGCGGGGTTGCGCTTACGTTTCCGATGACTGGGATTGCGGGAGCCGAGATCGGCGTGGACTCGATCGCCCGATTCAACTTGGACTGGGCCGGCTCCATCAGTGCAGAGTGGGCTGCGATGCTCACGGCTAACTCAACGACCCGGCGCGCCCCGCCCGCTCGCAACCGTTCGATCGCCGAAGCCAGTCCCTGTTGGGACCCTGAGATTACCAGTTGCCCGGGACAGTTGTCATTGGCAATCTGGACGGGTTCGCCGGTGGCCGCCCGGGCTGCCGCACAGGCGGCCTCGACTGAATCCAGCTCCAGCCCGAGCACCGCCGCCATTCCTCCCGGTCTACGGGCTCCGGCCGCCTTCATCGCCTCGCCGCGGGTCCGCACGAGTCGGAGCGCGTCCGGGAATTGCATAGCCCCGGCCGCGACCAGGGCGCTGAACTCGCCCAGTGAGTGCCCGGCCAGCCAACTCGCTCGGAGATCGGGCCGGATGGACTGCAAGCTGCGCAGCGCGGCCACCGAATGACAAAGCAGCGCCGGCTGGGTATTGACGGTGTCGTTGAGCTCTTCAGCCGGACCCTCCCAGCACAGCCGCGAAAGCGCAAAGCCGACGATCTCGTCGGCTTCTTCGAAGACTCTGGCGGCTGCTGGATAGCGGGCCGCCAGTTCCTTGCCCATGCCAACTTCTTGAGAACCCTGGCCAGGGAAAAGGAATGCGGCAACTTGCGAGTTGGATACCATCGCCTATTGGGTTAGGCGCGCTCGATCTCGATGACCTCCCGGCCGGCATAATGCCCGCAGTTCGGGCAAATATGGTGGGGCAAGTGCTTCTCGCCGCAATTGGTACAGGTGAGCAACTGCCTGTTGGGCAGCGCATCGTGAGCTCGCCGGCGGTTGCGTCTTCCTTGGGAGAGTTTTCGCTTCGGCAGGGGCGGCATAAAATCCCTCGGGTGCTTATACAGAAGATCGCCTGCCCATTGGGCAGGCGGGTTCATTATATCGTCGCCAATCGCGCTGTCAAGGTACACGCTTTCGGCGAGACCCTCTCGGAGTTTAACAGACACATTCGGTATAATTCGGGCCGTGACCCTGAGCCATATCGACAGCCGTGGGCGAGCGCGCATGGTAGACGTGGGCGGAAAGCCGGAGTCCGAACGGACTGCGACGGCTCGAGCTGCGGTCCGGATGTCGCTTGAGACTCTTAGCGCGGCCCGCGCCGGAGATCTCAAGAAGGGTGACCTGCGGGCCACCGCCGAGCTGGCCGGAGTTATGGCGGCCAAGCGTACGGCCGAGCTGATTCCGCTGTGTCATCCCCTACCGCTCACCCAAATCGCAGTGGAAATTGAGTTCTCGGAAGAGCTGCCAGGGGTGGAGATTACCGCTTCCGTCCGAACGGTGGCGCGGACCGGGGTAGAAATGGAAGCCTTGACCGCAGTGTCGGTGGCGGCGCTGACGGTGTACGACATGATCAAGGGCCTCGACCGGGGAGCCCGGATCACCGACATCCGGCTGGTCGAGAAGCATGGCGGACGCTCCGGCGACTACGTAGCAGAGTGATCCGTGCAGATTGAAATTCTCTACTTCGCCACGCTGCGCGATTTGGCTGGTCTCCGCAAAGAGCAGCTCACCCTCCCTGAACACTCGACGGTTGGGGATTTGAGGAACCGCTTGAGCGAGCGGGGGGATCGACTGGCTCTGGCGCTCGGCAGTGCCTTGTTTTCGGTGAACCACGAGTTTGCCTTCCCCGAGGAGGGTCTGAATGAGGGAGACGAAGTGGGAGTGTTCCCACCGGTGAGCGGTGGAGGACACCCGACCATCCTCAAGGTCACCGAAGAACCACTCGATTTGAATATTCTGATCGAATCGATTGCTGGAGCATCGACCGGCGCAGTTTGCATCTTCAGTGGGCTGGTCCGGGCGCAAACCGAGCGAGGCGAACCACGCCTGACCAGCTTCCTCGAATACGAAGCCTATGGGCCGATGGCGGAAGCCAAGCTCAACCAAGTGGCCGCCGAGATGCGTGAGCGCTGGCCGGCGGTCGAAGGCATCGCGATCGTGCAGCGGGTGGGCCATCTCGATCCGGGTACGCCGACGGCGGTCATTGCATGTAGCGCGCCCCATCGGGACAGCGGGGTCTTCGAAGCGGCTCGCTATGGGATCGATCGACTCAAACAGATCGTCCCGATCTGGAAGAAAGAGGTCGGCCCGGGGGGTGAGGCCTGGGTCGAAGGGACATACCAGCCCCAATCCAGCGATCAGAGCAGGTAGAGTTGCCGGATGGTTGGTCGTGGCCTTTCCGCTGCAGCAGCTGTGGTCGGAACTACCCGCAGGAGGCACTCCCGTTCCGATGTGCGGTTTGCGGCGGCCACTATGACCTGGCCGATCCGCTGCACTACGCGCCAATCCCGGTGCCCGGGCTGGAGCGCTACAGAAATTCATTCCCGCTCCCTCCGGGAGCGCGGCTGCTCTCCCTTGGGGAGGGGGGGACGCCGCTGGTTGGCCAGGAGATTGAGGGGAAACGGGTCTTCTTTAAGTGCGAGTATCTAAATCCTACCGGATCGTTCAAGGACCGAGGCACAGCCGTGCTGATCTCGGCTCTGGCGGCGGCCCACGTTGTGGAAGCCATCGAGGACTCCTCCGGCAACGCCGGGGCGTCCTTTGCCGCATATGCCGCACGGGCGGGAATTCGGGCCAAGGTATATATGCCGGACTCCGCTTCAGGTCCCAAGCGGGCCCAGATCGAGGCCTACGGTGCAGAGGTCGTTTCCATCTTGGGTCCCCGCTCGGAAGCCGCTCAGGCAGTCGTGCGAGCGGCAGAGGCGGGTTCGGTATACGCGAGCCACGCCTACTTGCCTCAGATCCTGGCAGGAATGGCGACCTTCGCCTTCGAGCTAGTGGAGCAGTTGGGCCGAGCGCCCGCCGCCCTGCTGCTCCCGGTGGGGCAGGGTACCCTGCTGTTGGGAGCCTACCTTGGGTTTCAGGCTCTGGCGCGCCAGAATTTGATCGAGCAGGTTCCCCGACTCATCGGAGTCCAGGCCCGGGCCTGCGCCCCGCTCTGGGCCGTGCATGAGGCCGGGATGGCCGGGTTGGGATGGGTGCAGGAGGGGGCGACTTTGGCCGAAGGGATCCGGATCCTTAATCCGCTGCGAGGCGATGCAGTCTTGGCGGCCGTGGATGCGACCCAGGGTGGTTTCGAGGTGGTCGAAGAGTCCGAGATCCCAGCCGGGAGGCGGGCGCTCGCAGAACGCGGTTTCTTCGTAGAACCAACTTCGGCGGTGATTTGGTCGGCGCTGCTGCGCCGCTTGCCGGGCTTGCCGGAGCCGATTGTGGCAGCCTTGACCGGCTCTGGATACAAGTCGGCCTGGAATGGAGCTTGACAGCATGAAACGTGTCGTTGTGACCGGAATGGGGACTCTGAACCCGATCGGCAACTCGGTCGCCGAGTCCTGGCAAAACGCGGTGAACGGCGTGTCCGGGGTTGGGCACATCACCCTGTTCGATTCATCGGATCTCTTGGTCCAGATCGCGGCCGAGGTCAAGAATTTCAATCCGCTTCAATTTATGGAGGCTCGCGACGCTCGGCGGCAAGATCGCTTCGAGCAGCTTGCTACAGCTGCCTCCCAGGAAGCGCTTGAGCAATCCGGGTTGAGAATTCAGTCCGACAATGCAGCGCGGGTTGCGGTGATCATCTCATCAGCGACCGGCGGGCTGTCGACGCTCGAAGCGGGCATCAACGACATGAATGCCGAGGGACCGCGGCGAGTAAGCCCATTCTTAATCCCGATGTACATGTCCAACGGGGCTGCTGGGCTGGTCGCGATTCGCCACGGAGCTAAGGGACCGGCCTTCTCGGTCGCCTCAGCCTGCGCCTCCGGCGCCGACGGAATTGGTCAGTCCTGGCTGTTGATCCGGGCAGGGGTTGTGGACTCCGCCCTGACCGGAGCGTCGGATGCCTCGATCAGCAAGATCGGGGTCAGCGGCTTCGATCGCCTGGGTGCCATGTCGCGGCACAACGAGGATTACTCGATGACCCCGGCTCCGTTTGACAAGAATCGGGATGGCTTGGTGATGGGAGAGGGTGCCGGAATATTGATCCTCGAGAGTCTGGAGCATGCCGAGGCCCGAGGCGCCGAAGTCCTGGCCGAACTGGTTGGCTACTGCTCGACCTCCGATGCTTTCCACATCACGGCTCCGGCCGAGGACGGCGCCGGCGGGTCGGCGGCGATCGCGGGCGCGCTCCGAATGGCCGGGGTTGCCGCCGATCAGGTCGACTACATCAACGCCCATGGCACCGCCACCGGCCTCAACGATGTCTCGGAAACCCGGGCGATCAAAGCCGCCCTCGGGGAGACCGCCTACGATATACCCATCTCCTCGACTAAGTCCATGACCGGTCACATGATGGGGGCGACCGGTGCCTTGGAAGCAATCTTCTGTGTGATGGCCATTCGAGACGGGATCGTGCCTCCGACGATTCACTTGCAGACCCCGGATCCGGAATGCGACCTGGACTACATCCCCAATGAGGCTCGTCGTCACCCGGTCGAAGTCGCACTGTCGAATGCCTTTGGATTTGGGGGGCATAACGCGGTCCTAGCGTTCCGCGCGTTCTCCGGCTAAAATCCCGCCCCGTGACACCTGGGGGGAGGGGAATTGACCCCGGAGGAATTCGCCCGCCAAGCCGGACTTCACTTCAACGATTTCCAACTCGTCCGCCGGGCGCTCACCCATAGCTCGTACATCAATGAGAACCCAGATGCTCTGGAGGATAACGAACGCTTGGAATACCTGGGCGACGCAGCGCTCGATTTCCTGAGCGCGGCCTGGTTGTACAAGCATTTTCCCGAGATGGACGAGGGACAGCTCACTCGATTGCGATCCTCATTGGTCCGCACGGAACAGTTGGCTGAGTTCGCCGAGCAGATCCAGCTTAGCGAGGCGGTGCTGCTGGGGCGGGGGGAGGAGGCCTCCGGAGGCCGAGAGCGGGAGGCGTTGTTGTGTGATGTCTTCGAAGCGCTGATCGGGGCGCTCTACATGGACTCCGGGCTGGAATCGGTGGCTCAATTTCTTGAACCACGCTTCAGCCAGGCTGTGGAGCGGGTCATGCAGGACGAGAGCCTGCTCGATGCCCGCAGCTTGCTGCAAATCTGGGCCCAGGCCGAGCTGGGGGAAACTCCTCGGTATCGTACCGTAGAGGCGATCGGTCCGGACCACGCTCGTGAATTCGTGGTGGAGGTCAGCATTGGCCGAGGGACCAGTGCCCGTGGGGTGGGTCACAGCAAGCAAGAGGCGGCCCAAGCGGCAGCCAGCTCCGCCTTGAGCACGATTCGAGGGAAGCCGGATCTAACCCAATGAGTCAACTGAACGGGGCACGCCGGCTCAAGTCGCTCGAACTGCACGGCTACAAGAGTTTCGCCAGCAAGACCGTGTTCGAGTTCGGAGATACGATCACCGCGGTCGTCGGCCCCAACGGCAGCGGCAAATCCAACATCGCCGATGCCATTCGCTGGGTTCTCGGAGAGCAGGCCTACAGCACCCTGCGCGGTCGCAAGACCGAGGACATGATCTTCGCCGGGTCGGAAGCCCGACCCCGGGCCGGCATGGCGACCGCCACGATCACCTTTGACAACCGGGACAACTGGCTGCCCATCGACTTCGCCGAGGTGGCCGTCAGCCGCCGAGCCCATCGGGACGGCGAGAACGAATACCTGCTGAACGGCCAGCGGGTACGGTTGCGCGACATTCAAGATCTGCTGGGAAGCGTTGGACTGGCCGAGCGCAATTACACCATCATCGGCCAGGGTCTGGTTGACTCGGTACTTTCGCTTCGGCCAGAGGAGCGGATCAAGCTGTTCGAAGAGGCTGCCGGGATCACGGTTCATCGCATCCGCAAGGAAGAGGCGATCAGGCGTTTGGATAAGACCCAGAGCAATCTCGAGCGGGCCAAGGATATCGTGACCGAAATCCGACCCCGCCTGCGGAGCCTCGCCCAGCAGGCCGAACGTGCCTCCGTGTACGATCGGCTTCGGGAAGAGCTGAGCGCGGCCTTGCACGGTTGGTACGGTTTCCACTGGCACCGATTGCAGGCCGAACTGCAGGCCGCCGAGAGGCGGGCCGCCCAATCGGCGGCCCTCCGGGACGAAGTGCTCGCCCACGGTGAGAGCTCCCACCAAACCTTGATTGCGACCGATGCCCGAGTGGCAGCGCTGCGGGTGGAGATCGAGCCGGCCGAAGCGACCTACCGCGCCCGAGCTTCCGAACGGGAGAACCTCGAACGCAGCCAGGCTGTGGCGGAAGAGCGAGTGCGCTGGCTCGAAGAGGAAGAACAGAGCCTCAACACCGAAATGCTGGCACAGGAGAGCGTCCGGGGCGAACTGGCCGAGCGAGTGGCCGCGGCCCGCTCCGAGGCCGAGGGCAAGGCAGCCGGCTTAACCGATCGAACGGTCCATGCCGGCCGGCCGCAGGACGAAGTCGAGCACCAGTTGAAGGAAGTCCTCGGGCGGATTGAATCGATCGATCGAGAGTCCCGCCAGTTGGCTCAACAGCAGGCAGCATCTGAGGCCAGGCTTAAGCTGGAAGCTAGCCCGACCCAGAATTCGAACCTCATCGCCGGTCGGCTGCGGGAGGCCGTCGAGCGTGGGTTGCTTTCCGGCTGGATGGGCGAACTCAATGGTCAGCTGGAGATGGAGCCGGCCCATGAGTCCGCGATCTCGGCCGCCCTGGATGGCTTCATTCGGGGAATTGTCTTTCGCAGCGGACACCAGCTTGATGAAGCTCTGGATTGGCTAATCCGGGAGGATTCCAATGAGAGGCTGGCCCTGCTTCCACAGTCCCGCGAACGCGAGCTGCCGGAGCTGGAGGTCCCTGCCGACCCTGACTGCTTGGGGCGGGCCGCAGACCTGGTGCGGGTTCCGCCGGAGTTTCAAGGAGCGGTCGAGCTGCTGCTGGGGCGGACCCTGGTGGTGCGGGACCGGCGCTCGGCCAAGCGGGTAGTGCAAGGGCTCCCCTTGGACGCCCGGGTCGTGACCTTGTCCGGGCAAGTGTTCTATCCCGCTGGCCAGGTGCTGGTCCCGGTCAACGGCAAGTCTTCCAATTCGTCCGATAAAACCCAAGTTGCCCTTCGGGAGCTCATGCTGCGCACGCAGCAGCTCGAAGCCGAGCGCCGCGCAGCGTCGGCGCAGCGGGTGAGTTTGGAGGGCGAGTGGAAGTCGCGACTCTCGCAGGAGCTCTTGCAGGCAACCCAGGCCAAAGTGGAAGGGTTGGAGGAGCAATATCGTGAAACGGAAGTTACAGCGGCCAGGCAGCGCGAACGGCTGTCACGGAATCAGACCGCCCAGAGCACGACCCGCCTAGAAATCTACGATGGCCGGAGCAGACTCGGAAGGGTCAGAACCGAACTTTCGGCCGCCTCGGCCGCCGTAGACGAGCTCAACGCGGCCCTGGCGGAGATCGAGGCGAGCCGGGTCGGGCTGCAGGCCGACGAGGCACAGAGCCGGGAGGCTCGGCGGGAAGCGGAGCAAGACTACACTCAGGCTCAGATTGAAATTGCCCGTATGCAGCAACACGCATCGGACATGGAGCGCAGGATCTTGGAAGATTTCAGTCTCGTCAATCCGGAGCCGGAGGCCTGGGGCTCTGATCCAACCCCATTGAGCATGGCGGGGCTCGTCGACCAGTTGCTACCGATCGATCAACTGCCTCCCGAGCTGGAAACCGATCTCAATCGGAAGCGAGGGCAACTGCGTCGGCTCGGGTCGGTGGATCCGGCCGCCCAGCAGGAGTTTGAAGAGGTCAAAGGCCGCCACGACTTCCTGCAAGAACAGATTCAGGATCTTGTTCAGGCCGAGGGCCAGCTGACGGAGGTGATCCAGGAGCTGGACGAGCTGATGGCCCAGGAGTTCCGCCGGACATTCGAGGCAGTGGCGGAGGCCTTTGAAGGCTTTTTCGTTCGGCTGTTTGCCGGCGGATCAGCCCGACTAGAGTACCTCGGAGAGGAAGGAATCGAGATCCAGGTCAAGCTTCCCGGGCACCGTAACCAGGGATTGGCCATGCTCTCGGGGGGCGAACGCAGCCTGACCGCGGTGGCCCTGGTCTTTGCCCTGCTCAGACTTTCGCCGACTCCTTTCTGCGTGTTGGACGAGGTAGACGCGATGCTGGACGAACGCAATGTCGAGCGATTTGGATTGATCCTGCGCGAGCTGAGTGAACGAACCCAGTTCCTGGTCATCACCCATAATCGTCAAACGATCCAGGCCGCCGAAGTCCTCTACGGCATCAGCCTGGGTAGAGACAACTCGAGCGATGTCATCAGTCTGCGGCTGGATCAAGTTGAGGAACGGATCGCAGCCTGACTCGCGCCGCGCCCGTCGGCGGGCAGGCCCTCCAACCCTGCGAACCCCGCCGGTCCCCCACCACCGGCCAGCCCCGCGGTAGAATAGCAGTTCGCCGAAGTGGCGGAATTGGCAGACGCGCTGCGTTCAGGGCGCAGTGAGCATACGCTCGTGAGAGTTCAAATCTCTCCTTCGGCATGACGGCCCCTTTGAGAGGCCGGTTCTTTTCTTGGCCCGAGGCTTGCAACGATTGTCTGGGCGGGCGGCTTGCGGTTGGTGCGCCGCTCCGCTAAGATCACCAGCCCAATGGACGAGACAAAGTCCCCGATCTCCGGTATCTGGCTGCTGATTGCCCTCATCGTCGGAGTGCTCATCTTTGGCGACCTCACTCGCAGGATGACCGATGCCCGCCGGATGGAGCGCGATGGCCGGATGCTGGCGACCGAAGTCACCCAACTGGAGTCCGCCAACTCGGAGCTCGAAACCCAGATCGCCCAAGCCGGCGACGAGGCCAACGTCGCCCGTTGGGCGCGGGCCGAGGCCAAGCTTGTCCTGGAAGGTGAACGGTTGGTCGTTCCGCTTCCGGCCGAACGGTTGGCGGAGGAGCAAGCATCCACCCCCGACCTTGCGCAGGATGCCCCAAGCACGTGGGAGATTTGGTGGGCGCTGCTGGTGGGTGGTTAGAGGTGAGGTCCGCCAATTCCCGTGTTATACTCAGCCCCGCGCCACGAGCAGGCGCACACGCTGCGGGGTGGAGCAGTGGCAGCTCGTCAGGCTCATAACCTGAAGGTCGCAGGTTCGAATCCTGCCCCCGCTACCTCGCACAAAGCGAAGGCGCCCGAGAGGGCGCCTTCGCTTTGTGGCTAACGATTTTCAGGCTCGAAGCGTATGAAGAGCCGATCCGCTGCTATCCGTTCGGCCGAAGAACAGTTGGCTCGCTCTAGAGACCGCTCGAAAGACCCCGAGGGATTCCTATCCCTGTCTCTTTGGATGACAGGCTTCACTTGGAAATATGCACGCGAGATCGATTTCCACTGGTGATCGATCCTTGGATAGTGAGTGGGCCTAGCAGGAAAAGTGACATCTGCTATCATGAACAGCCTGCCCTGCCTGCACCTGTGGCGCAGGCACAGGTGAGCGAAGCCGAAGGGCGAAGGGCCTGCCTTAGTCCTCTGATTCGTCCCAAGCCTAAGGAGATCCTCGCATGAGCCGTCTGACCGGATTCTTCCGCCAGAAGGAAAACCTGCCAATCCTGCTTATCCCTCTCCTGCTCTTGGTGTGGGCGAAATACGGTGCTCCCGCTCTGGGGCTGAAGAGTTTCGAGAGCGCCACCCTCTATGCGGGGTCCTATCGCGGTCAGCTGCCTGCTGGGAAGGAAGGCGATCC
>CAYHSI010000043.1:0-11237 GCA_964359225.1 uncultured Anaerolineaceae bacterium | reverse complement strand
GCGACCACGCCCAGACCCACCGGCACCCAGGCCCAGGGATTCATCGCCACAACTGTGGTCCCGGCGCCTACGGTCGCCAGAGCCAGCAAGGCCAGCAGCTCGTATACCCCGGAACCGGGAGTCACCACCGCCAGCGCGGCCAGCCAGAGGCCCCCGACTAGAAGCAGGTAGAGCAGATTGGGCAGCAATGGAGATTCGAGCATGTCCGACTAGAGCGGTTTCTGGTAAATCCGATACCTCTTGTAGACCTTTCCGTGCATCAGTTCGACAGTGCGCTGGACCTTGTCGTTGGTCTCCAGAATCCAACTCATTTCGCCGAATTGATAGCCTTTGCGATAGGCGGTCTCGACCAGCTCGTTCAACAATAGAGCTTCCAGCCCCTGCCCGCGGTACTCGGGAATGATGCCGAGGGCCCAAGCCCGCACCCAGGTCGGAGCCTTGCGCACCTTCCAGTGCCAGAGCAGCTTGGCGAGGGTCAGCAACTCGGGAGTGCCGGGCCGCGGGTAGGCCAGGCGCAGTGGTTGGTTTAGATCGGGTAAGGCGATGGCGAAGGAGACCAGTCGGCCGTCCTTCTCGAGCATGAGGGCGAGGTCCGGATCGATGATCGACTTGAGCTGCTTGGCCAGCAGGTTCACTTCGTGATCGGTCATGGGCACGAAGCCCCAGTTGAGCTCCCAGCTGGTGTTGTACATCTCCTTGACCCGGTCCACTTCCCGATTGAAATCTTTCATGTTGAGACGGCGGAGTTGCAGATTCCAGCGCTTGAGGATTTTCTGACCGACCCGCCCTACCTTCTCCGGCATTCCATCATGCAGCTCGCGCACGTTCACCGAGTAGGCCAGCAGATCCATCGCCTTCAAGTAGCCGGCCTCTTCGAGATACCCACGATAGCGCGGAGGGTTGTAGGTCATCAGGATCCGCGGCGGATCGTCGAAGCCGTCAATCAGCAGGCCGAGCTCGTCGTTGGTGGAATACTGCATCGGTCCGAGCAATCGGTCGTGGCCGGCCTGGCGACCCCAGGCCTCCGCAGTAGCCAAGAGGGCCCGGGCGGTCTCCGGCTCGTCCAGCACCTCATAGAACCCGAAGAAGCCGGCATTCTCGCCGTGCACCTGGTTGTAGAGCTGATTGCTGAAAGCCCCGATCGTTCCAACCACCTGGCCATTCCGGCGGGCCAGGTAGAAGGTCGCCTTGGCATGCTCAAAGAATGGGTTGTGATCGGGGTCGAGGAATCGTTTGCGTTCGGAAATCAGGGGTGGAACCCAATGCGGATTGGACTTGTACACCTGCCAGGGGAAGGTGATGAACTGCTCCAGCTCCGATTTGGTCGAGACTGCGGTGATCTGTAGTTCTGGCATTGCAGCCGAGGATTGGCTCGAGGATTATAGCTTCTGGAGTTGAAATGGTAAACTTCCCGGCGCCCGCTGGAACCTGCCATGACGAACGCCTATCCGTTGGCTTTAGCGGCGGGCGCACTGCTCGGGTTGCTGTGGCTGGGCCTCGCACCCTTTGAGCGACAAGCCAAGGCTGACGATTCGGCCGCCCGGATCGACGCCGGGCTGATCGCCTTGTTTGCAGGGTTGCTGGGCGGGCGGCTCGCATACGTCGTCACACACTGGGAGTATTTCGGTAATCGAGTTATTGAATCCGTCTGGTTCTGGCGGGGTGGACTGAGCTGGGCGGGCGCGGCGCTGGCAGGCTTGCTTGGGGTGGCCGTCTACGACCGGCTCGCCCGCCGGCCATTCTGGCCCGAGGCGGATCAGCTGGCGATCCCGGCGGCCATCGTGGGCGCTACCAGCTGGCTGGGTTGCCTGGTGGATGCCTGCGCTTACGGGCGACGGACCGCCCCCGGACTGCTGACCCCACCGGCTCCCGACCTGCTCGGGAATCTGGCTCCCCGCTGGCCGACCCAGGCCATCGGGGGCGTCTATACCCTGCTCGTCCTGCTGGTGTTGTTTCGATTGGCCCAACTTGGCCTGCGCTCCGGCCTGCTGGCCGCCATCGCGCTCTCGCTGCTCTCCGCCGGTCCGCTGGCGATCGCTTGGATCCGGGGCGATCCTATGCCGGTGATGGCCGGGCTGCGCCTGGACGGGGTGGCCTCCGCCGCCCTGCTGGCACTCGGACTTAGCGGAGTCGTGCTGCGAATCCGGACGTGATCACGGTCGCGCTGGCTCAAATCGACACACGGCTGGGCGAGGTTCAGGCCAATCTGGACAAGCATCTGGCGCGAATCGAGGCGGCCCGCCTGGCGGGAGCCGATCTGGTGGTCTTCCCGGAGCTCTCGCTGACCGGGTATCAACTTCAAGACCTGACGCCGACCGTCGCTCGGCGTGCGGCGGCCGACGATCCTGTATTCAAGCCGCTGCTGGCGGCGAGCCGCAAGTTGGATATTTTGTTGGGGTTCGTCGAATCCGACGACCGGTATCGCTTGTTCAATTCCGCCGCCTACCTATCCCGGGGCGAGTTTGTGCACGTACACCGCAAGGTCTACTTGCCGACCTATGGGATGTTCGATGAGGGCCGCTACTTCGCCTGGGGCGACCAGATCCGGGCCTTCGACACTCGCTTCGGGCGATTCGGGAATTTGATCTGCGAGGATTTCTGGCACGCCTCGCCCCCCTACCTGCTCTGGCTGGACGGAGCGGACGTGTTGCTCTTCATGTCAGCTTCCCCCGGCCGCGGCCTGGACTCCGAGCCGACCCTCGAATCGGCGCGCTGGGTAGAACACGTCACTCAAGCCTACGCCAGCTTGTTCACCTCATTTGTCGGCAATGTCGGCCGAGTCGGATTCGAGGATGGGCTCGGGTTTTGGGGCGGTTCGACGATGTTCGATCCGCATGGCGACTTGCTGGTCCGCGCCCCCTCTCACGAAGAATCGCTCACCCTGGCTGAGCTGGACCTGGAGCAGCTGCCGCGGGCCCGGGCTCGGCTGCCGCTGCTGCGCGACGAACGGACGGCGCTCATCTATCGTGAACTGACCCGCATCTTGGGAGCAGATCCCACGAAGGACCCGCGTGAAGAAACCTGAGAGCAGCCTGGAGATCAACCCAGATCTGGCCAGGAAGATCCTGACCGGGTTCATCCGCAGCGAGACCACTCGGACCGGCTACCCGCGGGCGGTGGTTGGCCTGTCCGGAGGAGTCGATTCCGCGTTGGCGTGTATGTTGGCGGCGGAGGCCCTGGGCCGTGAGAACGTGCTGGCCGTCCGCATACCCTACACCAGCTCCTCCCCAGACTCGCTGGAGCACGCCGGCCTGGTGATCCAGCAGACCGGCGTACAGGAGAAGACCATTTCGATCAGCGCGGCGGTCGACGCCCTGCTGGCGGCGATCCCTTCGCAGGAACGGATCCGGCGGGGAAACGTGATGGCCCGCACTCGGATGACCGTGTTGTACGACCAGTCGGCCGCGTTCGGCGGACTGGTGATCGGCACCGGCAACAAGACCGAGATTCTGCTGGGGTACACGACTCAGTTCGGCGACGCGGCCTGCGCCATCAATCCACTCGGGGATCTCTACAAGACCCAACTCCGCCAGTTGGCGGGCGCCATGGGAGTCCCGCAAGTCATTCTAGACAAAGCGCCCAGCGCCGAGCTGTGGGTCGGGCAGACCGACGAAGGAGAGCTGGGATTTACCTACGAGCAGGTGGACCGGCTGCTGTACATGCTGGTGGATCGCCGGCGATCCCCTGAGGCCTGCGTGAAGGCGGGTTTTGACCGGCGCTTCGTCGAGCGGGTCGTCGAGTTGATTCGCAAGAACCATTTCAAACGGGTCATGCCGCCGATCGCCAAGCTCAGTAACCGGACCGTGGGTTACGACTTCCTCTACCTGCGGGACTGGGGAAGCTGATCCGCTTCCCGCCCGCGCTTCGACACCGGCGATTCCGACTGCTGTGGCTGGGACTGGTGATTTCGGTCACCGGCACCCAAATGCAGACGGCCGCCATCCTTTGGCACGTCAATCAAATCAACCCGCAGCCGATCGCCCTCGGCGCGGTCGGCCTGGCCCGGATTGTTCCAATCGTTTTTCTTTCGCTGTTCGCCGGCGTCGCCGCCGACGCCTGGAACCGCCGCCGCATTCTCTTGGTGACCCAGTCGGGCCTGGCGGTCTTGGCTCTGATCCTGGGATGGGCGACGTTGCGCGGGAACGACAGCCTGCCTCTGATCTACCTGGTCGTCGCGCTTATCGGGGCGATCGCCACATTCGACCTTCCGGCGCGCCAATCGCTCGTGCCGAATCTCGTTCCGGCCGAGGACATGCCCAACGCGTTCAGCCTCAACGCGATTGCTTTCCAGGCCGGTTCGATCGCCGGCCCGGCGTTGGGCGGCCTGGTCCTGGCCAGCGCCGGGATTGCTTGGTGCTACCTGTTGAATGCCCTCTCGTACGTTGCGGTGATCATCGCCCTGGCCCTGATGGGCCCCGTGCCGCAGCAGCTGGCTTCCCGACCGCAGGGCGCCCTCGGGCCGCGAGCATTTCTGGTTGCGGTGAAAGACGGTCTGCGCTTCGTGGCCTCCCAACGGTTAATCTTCTCAAGCATGCTGCTCGACTTTTTCGGCACCTTCTTCGCTTCCGCCACAGCATTGCTCCCGATCTTCGCCCGCCAGATCCTGGCAGTCGGCGCGGTCGGCTACGGCTGGTTGGTCGCGGCACCCGCGATCGGCGCCCTAGTCGTGGGCATCCTGTTCTCGCTACGCGGGACAGTTCGAAACCAAGGCCGCCTGCTGGTGTGGTCCGTCTTTTGGTTCGGCATCGCCACGATCGTCTTCGGCCTATCGCGGTCCTTCTGGCTAACTTTTCTCGCGCTGGTCGGCACCGGCCTCACCGACATGATCAGCGCCATCATCCGCAGCACGCTGCGGCAGCTGCGAACGCCGGACTCGCTCCGCGGCCGGATGACCAGCGTCAATCAGATCTTCTTCATGGGAGGTCCACAGCTCGGCGAGTTGGAGGCCGGGTTGTTGGCTCAGATCTGGGGGCCGGTCGTGTCGGTCGTCAGCGGCGGGATCGGCAGCCTGCTCGCCGTCGCCTGGACCCGCGGGCGTTATCCGGAGTTGGAGCGCTACCGAGGGGACGAGCCGGTCGTCCTGGCCGCCGCGGGACTTCCGTAGGGTGGGTTCACGCCCAGCCCTCTTGAAGACTCGTGCTTCACCCGGCCGGCGCAACGCGTTCGCGGCGAAGGTCTACGCAATCGTCCGTGCCATCCCGGCTGGTCGGGTGATGACCTACGGCGGGATCGGCGCCCTGATCCCCCCACCGCCTGGAACGAACTGGGCCGGTTATGCGCGGGTCCGAGCGCGATGGGTCGGCTACTCGATGGCCGAGTGTCCCGAGGACGTCCCCTGGCACCGGGTCGTCAATGCCCAGGGCAGGATCAGCCCGCGGCCCGACCTGAGTTCATCGCTGCAGCGCGCCCTGCTTAAACGCGAAAGGGTCCGCTTCAATCGGAGCGGCCGGCTGGACTTGGAGCTCTTAGAATGGAAGCCCTCGGGGAGTTGGCTGCGGGCGCGGGGGTTGTTGCAGTCCGTCCGCCCCGGTCGAGTTCGCGGTTACGGGCGGGTGCCGTAGGCCCAGTCCGCGCCTAAGATCACCATCAGGTCGAGGTCGTTCTGGGGAAATACCGCCTGCAGGATCTGCCCCTCGGTCAGCCCGAGCAACTCCGCCAGATAGCGAATCGTGTACGGATAGTTCTGGCTGTAGACGATCACCCGCGACTTGTCATAGTCGATCCGGTCGGCGTTGGCGATCTGAATCACGTTGAGCCCCTGCCCCTGAAGGTACTCGGCCGTGTCGGTCGCCAATCCTTCCAGGCCGGCACCGTTCAGCACCGCCAGCCGAGCGTGCTCGATCTGCACCGCCTCGGCCGAGGTCTCCGGCGGAACCGAAGGCGCAATCGCTCCGGTCCCGGTGAAGATCTCGTCCCGCAACGCCCGGATTTGATCCGGCACCGGCTTGAGCACCATGGCGCCGTCCAGATGAGTATCGAGCAAGACCATCTCCGGCGGAGCGATCACCCCTTTGGAAATGTCCTGCAGGTCAACCTGGGCGGCCAACAAGCCGAGCGCGACCAGCTGATCGAGGGTCAGGTTGGTTTGAATCCCCTGCCGCAAATCCTGATATAGGGTCGGCGCCCTTCCAAGCAGCACCGCCACCATGTCTAGCTCTAGGACCTGGTCCCGCACCGCCATCAGCACTTGCTGCTGCCGTTCGGCCCGGTCGAAATCCCCGCCGGCGGTCTTGCGGGCTCGGGCGTAGGCCAGCGCCTCCGGCCCGTCCATCAGATAGGATTTCGCGTCGAGCCAGTAGCTATCACGCCCGAGCGGCGAGATCTTCATCCGCTCTGGCACCAGGATCTCAATGCCCCCGATCTCGTCGATGAACCGCTCGAAGGCCGAGAACTCGATCACCGCGTAGTACGGAACCGGAACTCCGATCAGGTTTTCTACGGTCTGCATCGCCAACCCCGGGCCGCCACCCGGTAGCCGATAGGTCTCGCCCAGGAAGTAAGCGGTGTTGATGCGGTTGTGTTCGAATCCCGGGACCTCGACCCACAAGTCACGCGGGATAGAGAGCATGCCGGCCGACTTGGTGATCGGGTCGATCGTCACCAGCATCATGGAATCGGTGCGCGGCGGGCCCTCCCCGCTCAACCAGTCTCGGTAGTCGAGGCCCATCATCAAGATGTTGATCCGGTCGACGCCGTTCCAGCTCGGGGAGTCTCCGGAGAGTTCGGGCGCGGGCTGCGGCCCGTCCGGTTGCCCGCTTGTGGCGGGCTCGGCGTCGCTCTGGCTCGTGAAGATGTCGGGCAGGCCGACGCCGGTCCAGGCCGCCGCAATTCCCCGCACGGTCCTGAAGACCAGGGCCGCCGAGAAGAGGGCCATGATGGCGAACCCTCCGCCCAAGGCCCAGACCATCCAGTTCGGGGGTCGTCTCATGGCTTGAACTCCGCGGCAGAAACGGCGCGGTTCGGGTGAGCTCGGACTTGAGTTATGGTCGCGCGCTGGATTGGCGGAGGCAAGGCGGCGAGTATATCACCGACCGCTGGACTATAATCCCCGCCGATGTCGGACCGTCCTTCGCCCCAGTACCGGGGGCTGTTTGCCACCGCCTTGCTGCTGATCGCGGTCGGTTGGACGGGTCTGTACTTGCTGTTTGCCACTACCCTCCCCATGCTCGGCCCGCGCTGGCTGTTATTCTTCCTGCTGACCCTGGCGGCAACCGGAACCGCGCTTCCATTCCTCTGGCTGCTGCACCGCCGCTTCGACGTGCGGCAGTCGGCCAGCCCGACGGTGCTGCTGCGCCAGGCGCTGTGGGCCGCGCTCTTCGTGGCGCTGTGCGTCTGGCTGCAGTTCAATCGCTCGCTGACCTTGTCGCTCGGCGTGCTGCTCGGGGTCGGGTTCATCTTGTTGGAGTGGTTCCTGCGGCTGTTGGAGCGGAGCCGCTGGAGACCGTGAGCCTGCGGGACCTGCCTTCCGTCGACCGCCTCATGAAATTGGAGGCAGTCGAGGGATTGGTCGCGGCTTTTGGTCGCTCGCTGACGGTTGAGGCGGTGCGGGAGAGCCTCGAAGCCGCCCGGGCTGCCGTCCGCGGAGGCCAAGTTGTCCCACCTGCCATCGAGCTCGTGTCGCAGACCCGGGCCCGCCTCGAAACCTGGCTGGCCCCGACCCTTCGCCCGCTGATCAATGCGACCGGAGTGATCATTCATACCAATTTGGGTAGAGCGCCGCTGAGCCAAGCCGCCCGCCGGGCGATGGAAGACGTGGCAGCCGGCTACAGCAGCCTTGAATTCGATCTGCCCCGCGGCCAGCGCGGCCACCGGGACGAGCACTGTGAACGGCTGCTGCTGCGCCTGACCGGCGCCGAGGCCGCCCTGGTGGTCAACAACAACGCGGCCGCGGTGCTGCTGGCCCTCACCGGTCTGGCCCGCCGCAAAGAGGTGCTGGTCTCCCGCACCCAACTCATCGAAATCGGCGGCGGCTTTCGCATTCCGGACATCCTGAAACAGTCCGGCGCCAAGCTGGTCGAGGTCGGCACCACCAATCGCACCCATCTCCGAGACTACCGCTCCGCGCTCACCGAGCGCACCGCTCTGATCCTCTTGGCGCATCACTCCAACTTCAAAATCATCGGATTCGCGGCCGAGCCGGAACTGGCCGAGCTGGTCGAGCTCGGACGGGAGCACAAAGTGCCGGTACTGCACGATCTCGGCTCCGGCAGCCTGCTCGACACCCGAGCCTATGGGCTGGGCGCGGAGCCGAGGGTGCAAGATTCGGTCCGGGCCGGGGCGGCCCTGACGGCGTTCTCGGGCGACAAGCTGCTCGGCGGGCCGCAAGCCGGGATCCTGGTCGGTGAGCGAGCGGTGATCGATCGGCTGCGGCGTCAACCGCTGGCCCGGGCGGTCCGTGCCGATAAGCTGTGCCTGGCGGCCCTCTCGGCAACCCTTGTGCACTACATTCGGGAGGAAGCCGAGACTCAGATTCCGGTGTGGACTATGATCGCGGCCGCGCCGCCGGACCTGAAGCGCCGGGCCGAGGGCTGGCAAACCCGGCTGGGGCGCGGCGAAGTGATCGAGGGCCGCTCGACCGTCGGAGGCGGGAGCCTGCCGGAAGAGACCCTCCCCACCTGGCTGCTGTCGTTTGTCGTGCCGCATCCGAGCGATTTCGCCCGGCGGTTGCGAGCGCTCGATTCGCCCATCATTGCCCGGATCGAGGCTGGCCGTCCGGTACTCGATCCGCGCACGGTGCTTCCGGGCGAGGAAGAGGCTCTGCTGATCGGCCTGGCCGCCGCGCTGGACTCGGCCGAAGGGACGGCGAGGTGAAATCCGACCTCGACCGGCTGATGCAGGAGGCCGATCTGGACGCACTCTTGGTGCTGGGCCCCGGCTCGCATAACGCCAGTATGATGTACTTCACTGGGCGGGCCAAGCTGTCGGACGGCACCCTGCTGCTGAAGCTGGCCGGGCAGCCTCCGACGTTATTCCACTACCCGATGGAGCGGGACGAGGCGGCCCGCACCGGCCTGGCGACCCGCTCGATGAATGACTATGAGCCGGTCAAGTTGCTACAGGAGGCCGGCGGCGACACGGTCCAGGCCGCGGCGAAGCTGTGGTCGGTGATCTTCGATCAGTATGGGGTCCGTGGCCGAGTAGCGCTCTATGGCAAAGTAGACCTCGGGCCTTCGTTTAGCGCGCTGAACCGGTTGACGGCCAGCCGCAATTCACTCGAGTTCGTGGGAGAGCCGTCGAGAACCTCGGTCCTCACCCGAGCCCGGGCTACCAAAGATCCGCAGGAGGTCGAGCGGATCCGCAAAATGGGCCAGGCCACGGCCGCGGTGGTTGGGGACGTGGCCGAATTCCTCAAGTCGCATCAGGTCAAAGACGGCAAGCTCGTCGACCGGCAGGGGGAAGTGCTCACCATTGGGCAGGTCAAGCGCAAGATCAATCTGTGGCTGGCGATGCGCGGCGCCGAAAACCCGGAGGGGACCATCTTCGCCATCGGGCGGGATGCCGGAGTGCCGCACAGCGTGGGCCTCGACGATCAGCCGGTCGAAGTGGGCAAGACCATCATCTTCGACATCTTCCCGACCGAGGCCGCCGGCGGGTATTACTATGATTTCACCCGCACCTGGTGCCTGGGCTACGCCCCGGACGATGTGGCGGCGCTCTATGAGGACTTGCAGGAGGTCTACGACTCCGTATATCAGCAGCTCAAGTCCGGCGTCCCGTGCCGCGACTTCCAAGTAATGACCTGCGAGCGGTTCGAAGCCAAAGGCCATCCGACGGTCTTGAACACGCCAACCACGACCGATGGCTACGTCCACGGGCTAGCGCATGGGGTGGGGCTCGACGTGCATGAGGGCCCGTCGTTCAGCCATCTCGAGTCGAACACCGATATGTTGCAGCCGGGGACCGTGTTCACGTTCGAGCCGGGCCTGTACTACCCGGAGCGCGGGATAGGGGTTCGGATCGAGGACACGGTCTGGGCCCGGCCGGATGGCGGGTTCGAGGTGCTGGCCGAGTACCCCAAAGACTTGGTGCTGAAGATCCCGGGAGCCTAGGCACCGAAAGTGGATATGTTTGTGAATTTCCTCACAAGTAGTACCTGCCGGGACGCCTCGTGACCCAACGCCAGGGCACCAAGATGCCATCCGAGGAAACCCGCATATTGGGCATTGAGACCTCCTGCGACGAAACTGCCGCGGCGGTGGTCGAGAACGGCCGCTCGATCCGCTCCAATATCGTCGCCTCGCAGAGCGCGCTGCACGCCCAGTACGGAGGGGTCTTTCCGGAGGCGGCCTCCCGGCAGCATATCGAGTCGATCTACGCGGTCGTCTCCGAAGCCCTCTCGGCCGCCCATGCCGGATTGGAAGCCATCGACGCGATCGCGGTCACCCGCGGTCCGGGGCTGGCGGGTTCGTTGGTGGTGGGCATGAACATGGCCAAGGGAATGGCGCTGGCCGCCAACCTGCCGATCCTGGGAATCAACCATCTGGAGGCCCACCTCTACTCGATCTGGCTGGTGGAAGACGAGCCGGAGCCGAAGTTCCCGCTGCTGGCGCTGATCGTATCGGGTGGACACTCTGAACTGGTATTAATGGAAGACCACCTCAAGTACAAGCGGCTGGGCGGGACGCTCGACGACGCGGCGGGCGAGTCCTTCGACAAAGTGGCCCGCCTGCTCGGCCTGGCCTATCCGGGTGGGCCGGCCATCCAGGCCGCGGCCGAACAGGGCGATCCCACCGCCTTCAAGTTTCCGCGGGCCTGGCTGGAAGGCACCTGGAATTTTTCGTTCAGCGGGCTGAAGACCGCCGTGCTGCGCGAAGTGCGCAAGCGTCAGCCCGATCTAGAAGCCGGGGTCGAGGCACCCCGCCCCGGCCTGCCGATCGCCGACATCGCGGCCTCCTTCCAGGCCGCGGCGGTCGACGTGTTGGTCGGCAAGACCCTGGCCGCGGCCAAGGACTTCAAGGCCAAGGAGATCCTGGTCGGCGGCGGCGTTTCGGCCAACCGTCCGCTGCGGGAGGCTTTCCAGGCGAAGTCCGCCCTCCCCGTGCGCACTCCGCCGCTGGAGCTCTGCACCGACAACGCGGCCATGACTGCCGCGGTCGGCCACCGCCGCTTCCTGGCCGGGCAGCGGGACGCCTTGGACATGGACGTGCTGCCGACCTGGCCGCTCGACGGGGTGTAGGGCGGCACGGCGGCTGCCACTGGGTTCCATCACCGGGTAGCCGTCCCAACCAAACGCAGCC
>CAYHSI010000042.1:0-11331 GCA_964359225.1 uncultured Anaerolineaceae bacterium | reverse complement strand
ATCCGGGCCCGAGTGCTCATCGGTGGCCTGCTGGGAATTGCGGGGTTGGCGCTCGTTTTCCGGCCTCAACTGTCCGGGCTCAACCTCTCCGAAGAGCGGGTGCTGGGGCTGGGCTGGGCAGTGGCCGGGACCGCGATCGCTTCATTTGGGAATATCGTGGCGGCGCGCAATCAGCGAAATTCACTACCCATCGTCCAGAGCAACGCTTACGGGATGGCCTACGGTGCCTTGTTTACGTTGTTGGTCGCTGCGGCCCGTGGGGCCCGGCTTTCGTTCGTACCCAGTTTTGAGTACATCGCCTCCTTGCTTTACCTGGCCGCCTTCGGATCGGTCGTGGCCTTCGGCGCCTACCTGACCCTGCTCGGTCGAATCGGACCCGACCGATCCGCCTACATCTCGGTCGTTTTTCCGATCGTGGCGCTTGCCCTCTCGACTCTATTCGAAGGCCTGCGCTGGGAGTGGTTCGCGTTGGTGGGAGTTGGGCTGGTGATCCTCGGCAATGCCCTGGCGCTTACCGGCCGGCGTCCGGTCCCCAAGCCCGTGCCGGCGAATTTCCCGGCGGATGGATTCCAGGGAAAGTGAATCACGATGGGGAACGAAAGCTGCTGGCGGGCGCTGACGCTCATCGGGCCTTCTTGCGAGCCACCTGCCGGCGGGCGGGCGGCTCCGCGATCGCTTCGCGGTAGGTCTCTCCGAATAGAGCTGCGGCCACCAGCGAAGCATAGAATCCGAGCGGCGCGGCGAGCACCGGGACGAGAAAGCAAAGGATCAGGGAGTAATAGGCGAGCAGGGTCGCCAGATAGGTGATTCCGAACAGGCCAAAAACGATCACCCAGGCGATGAAGTATTCCACCTTGGATCTGCGCAGCGCGGGCCACCACTCGCTAGTTCGGAACGCGGCGCCCAGGCTGTTCTGGGCGGCCAGATGCGCGGCGGCGAACGGGAACGGGATGGTCCCCAAAACCGCCAGCAGGGAGCCGGCAAAGAGGGACACGAAGAAGATGGCGAAACTGAGCAGGAACAAGGTGAGCGCGACCCCTGCAAGGTCCCCGCCCGAGCTCTCAAAGAACGGCAAGCTGGCCGACCCCACGAAGTACAACGCGCTCCCCCCGCACAACAAGGCAATGCCAGGCGCGATGAACGCCAAACCGACCAGGAATACCCGCCATCCGTCCGACCAGAATCGACCCCAGTCATCCCAGGCTGGCAGACTCAACGGGCGACCCTCAATCGCCTGGCGCATGATGTCCAGGACGTAGCCGTAGACGAAGATCGCCGGCAGGAACGGAATCACAAAGCTCAAGATCAGGAGCGCGGTTCCCACCAAGAAGCGGCCCTGCCAATCCGGGCTGCGGAATGGAAATCCGAACGTTTCCTTGAGGGTCGAGATCGTGTGTGCTTGAGCCACTTTGTTTTCCTCCCTGCCAGCGTTTCTCAGCTAGTCCCCAGCCGCGTAACCGTCGGCAACTGCCAGCGCATCGTCCAGGATCTGGATCCCGTCTTGGAGCTGCTGCCCGTCGATGATCAGCGGCGGGGTGCAGAAGATCATATTCCAGCGGACGAAGGTGCTCATGCCCTGGGCCCGCAGCGAGGCCGCCACGGCCTTCATCGGGTCGCTAAGCGGCTGATTGAAGCCGCTCAGCGGCTCGCGGGTCTCACGGCTGGCCACCAGCTCGAGCAGCTGCAGCAGTCCGATGCCCCGCACATCGCCGACACTCGGATGCCGTTCGGCAAGATCGACGAGTCCCGCGTGCAGCAATTTCCCGGATTGATGGGCGCGGGTGATCAGATTCTCACTCTTGTAGACCTCGAGATTGGCGATCGCGGCCGCACAACCGACCGGATGAGCGCTATAAGTCAGCCCGGTCCACAGCGTGTGATGGTCAAAGTATGCGCTGATTTCGTCGCTCACCACGACGGCGCCCAACGGCACGTAGCCGCTAGTCAGCCCCTTGGCCAGGACCAGCATGTCCGGCTCAACGTTCGGATAGTGGTTGATCCCAAACCACTCTCCGGTCCGGCCGAATCCGCTCAACACCTCATCAATGATCAGCAAGATTCTGTGTTGGCGGCACAAGGCCTGTATGCCGTTCCAGAAAGCTTCGCCGCCCTGGATCACCCCGCTCGACCCGCTGTACCCTTCCAGTAAGATGGCCGCAACGTTTTGCGGGCCTTCGAAGTCGAGGGTTTCCGCGACCTGATCCACCAGCGCCCGATCGCCTTCCTCGGCCGTCCGGCCGCGGTAGAGCGGGCTCCGGTACGGATAAGGATCGTGCACCCGCACGATCCACGGGACGCCGGGTTCATTGGCCAACCGGCGCGGGTCGCCACCGGCGCTCATCGCACCGAAGGTCGCCCCGTGGAACGCCCGATAGCGGGTGACCACCTTTTGGCGGCCGGTGAACAGTCGGGCCATCTTCATGGCGCTTTCGATGGCGTCTGCGCCTGCCAGGGTGAAGAAGGATTTGTTGAGCCCATTCGGGGTGATCTCGGCCAGCATCTCACCTAACACTGCCCGCGGCTCGGTGGCGATCCCAGGATAGGCGTAAGGCAGTCGCGCCACTTGATCCTGGATCGCCCGGATCACATGCTGATTGGCATGCCCGATGTTTACGTTGAAGAGTTGAGACGACCAATCGAGGTAACGCTTGCCGTCGGCGTCCCAAAAATAGACCCCCTCGGCCTTCACCATGCTGAGGGGTTTCCAGTCGTCTTGAGCGGTCCAGCTGGTGAGGGTGTGAGCCTTATTGCGCTGGACCAACTCGTTGTGACTCATGGCGGATTCAGCCTGCCGGAGATGGTTCTCGCTTGAGTTTTTCCGCGTAGCGCTTGCGGAACTTGGCCAGCTTCGGCTCGATCACCACTCGGCAGTATCCGGCAGAGGGATTCTTCTCGTAGTAGTCCTGGTGATATTCTTCCCCCAAGTAGAAGGCACGGTAGGGCTCGACCTGGGTCACCAGCGGTGAATTCCAAATCCCCTCGGCCTGAAGTTCACGGAGGAACGATTCGGCGGTTTGCTGCTGCTCGGGGTTGTGATAGAGGACCAGCGAGCGGTACTGCGTCCCGAAATCGGCGCCTTGGCGATTCGGGGTGGTGGGGTCGTGCATAGAAAAGAAAACTTCCAGAATCTCCCGATAGCTGATGACCTGCGGATCAAACTCAATCTGGATCACCTCGGCGTGGCCGGTCGTCCCACTGCCAACCTGCCGATAGGTGGGCTCGGCCAACTCCCCGCCGGCGTATCCGACCGCGACCGTGCGGACTCCGTTCAAGGCCTCAAAGACCGGTTCAAAACACCAAAAACACCCGCCACCCAGCGTAGCGACTTCCGAATGCTTGGGGGCGGCTGGAGGTTCCTGGGATGCCATCGAACTGTTGCCTCCGTCATCAGTGTCGAGCGCGGTGCGCAGTCGGGTTGCAGCGCGGCCGCGACCGCAAGCCGATTCTACCCGACCCGCCTTGTGAAAGGATTACCGGCCCAGCTCGAACTCGGCCGGAACGGGCTCTCGAGCGCGCAGCCAGGTTTCCGGAATGTCCGCCGACAGGCCCACGATGCTGCCGACGATCGCGCAGGTCGTGTCGCGGTCGCCGCCGCCGGCGACCGTCGACCAGAGGGCGGTCTCGAAGTCGAACCCGTGATGGGCCGCCACCCAGAGGCAGAACGGGACGGTGTCAAAGGCCGCTAACTCGGCGCCGGTCCCGAGAGTGCTGACCGCCCGCCCGTGCTCGTCGGGCCCGATCTTGCGGGCCTCTTCGATCTTCTCCCGGGTTCGAGTCTGCGGCAGGCGGGCGATCACTTGCGACAGGAAATCGACGCTCGAGAGGGCCAGCTTGAACGGGGCCAGCGCAGCCGCGGTAGCCACCGCGATCGCGCCGGCCTGCCCCTCCGAGTGGGAGTGGGTCACCACCGCGGATCGTTGGGCTTCTTGGGCGGCCCGCTCCGGATCTCCCCAAAAGAAGCCTCCGATCGGCCCGGCCCGCATCGCCGCGCCGTTTCCGTACGAGCCACCGTTGAACAGGCGTGGAGCTTCTGCTTCCGAGTTCGCGCCTTCGGCAACCTGAGAGAGCAGGTGGACGGCCCCACCTCCGTACCCCCGGCGGGGATCCTGGCGAAAGCGCTCGGCGAAGCGGGCGGCCAGGACATCCTGCTCGATGGCGCGGTGGTCTCGCAACACCTCCACGATCGAGAGGGCCATCGCGGTATCGTCCGTCCAATTCCACGGAGGCGGAGGGAGTTCGCGCCGGACGATAGCCTCCCACGGCAGTCGGAAGAACTGCTCGCCAAACGCATCCCCGACTGAGAGGCCGGCAAGCGAGAGCAGCGCCCGATCTAGATCGCTCATCCGGCCTGGGTCAGTCCCAGCTGCTCATTTGGCCGGCAGGCTCAGCGCGTACTCGATCCCGCGCTTGACCCAGGCCCTCAACTCGGCAGGCTTGGCGAGCACACTCTGATTCACCAGGATCCAGCCCGGCGAAGGCCGGCCCGAGAAGTCGAAGATCCGCGCTCCGGGCTCCTTCAGAGTGGCTTCGGTCGCCTCCTTGGCTATGCGCACCATGAGTTCGACTCCGATGACACCGCAGGCCATGTTTCCCCGGACCATGAAGCCAATGCCTCCGAACATCTCGCGCTCGGTGAGTTTTGGCTGCTTGCCCAACGCCTTGCGAATCCGATCTGCGAGCTTTTTGTCATAAGCCATTGGCACATCCAAGCCGGTCTATGATTGGGAGCTTGCTAGTCGCGCCGCTGGGGTCGCACGATGTGGGTCGGCGCCTCATAGTCGGCGCGCGCTGTTGATGCGGTCATTCGAGTTGAGCTTTCAACCGGCCGAGGGCCGCCGACCAGAACTCTTTCATCCGTTCCGCTTGCTTCGGATCCGGGAGCCTGGAATGCTGAACGACCACTTGAACTTTGCCGGGGCCCTTCGCAACGAAATCCACCATTACATCTGATCCATCAGCCGACCAGGTACTCCGGATCGATTTGTTGCGGGTCGCCTTTCGGACTTTGAGATCCCGACCTGGCAGCCAGCGGTTGCGGACCGCCGCCTCACTCCAGGCTTTGAAGGCGCGGGCCGCCGAAACTTCCATTGTCTTGGAACGGCTGATCTGAAAGCCTCGAGCAGTCTCGTGAACCCGCCTGCGCCCCCGGGCTTGCTCGTAGCCTACCGTCACCATTTGCGACCACCAATCGGGAACGCCGAGGTCGTTGTAGAGGTATTTTGCGATGGCCGGATGGTCCATGTCGGCCGCTCCCGCCGAGTCGAGCACATCGATCCACTCCGACCAGCTCTTGCCGGTCTTGGCCCGGACTGCCTCGTCACTGATGCCCGCCACTCGTCCCTTGGCGGCATTGGTTGTCATGGTCTCCCTCCCTCGCTCGCCGTGCCGATGATAGCCGCGTCCGCATCGGCTGTCGAGCCACAGCCGGCGCATATAATGGAATCCGCAGGTCCGAATATGCCAGGCGTTTCGCTTACCGCTCGAGTGGCCTCACGCTATGTCTTTGCAACTTTGGCCATCGGGTTGACAACCGCACTGCTCTATCTGTGGCGCTCCAACCTTGGAACTCCACTCATGGCACTGCTGTACCTCCTGCCGGTCGGGCTGAGCGCCGCCTACTGGGGCCTGGGCCCTGGGGTGCTGACCGCGGTCTGGGCCTTCCTCGCCTTCAACTACTTTTTCATCGAGCCGAGGTTCACGCTGGTCGTCCATCGGACTGAGGACACGCTGGTTCTGCTGGTATTCCTGGTGGTGGCCGTCGTCATCAGCCAATTAGTAGGGCGGGCCCAGGCCGGGTTGGCCGCGGCCAAAGCTCGTGAGCGCGAGGCCACCCGGCTCTACGAGCTCAGCACGGCTTTGGCCGGCTCGCTTGACGTTTCGGCCATCGGACGGACGTTATGTGAACAGGTCAAGAGCACCTTCCAGGCAGATCGAGTGCAACTGGCGGCGGCTGGCGGGGGTCCCTTCCCTGCCCCGGAGGTCAGTCTGCCGGCGGAGGCCATGACCACCCCCAAGCCAGCCAGCCTGATTTCGGTCCTGCAGACTGCACGCGGGCAGCTTGGGGAGATCCGCCTGTGGCGAGGCTCGGCTCCGATTTCAACTTCCGAAGATCGGTTGCTCAGGACCTTTGCCAGCCAAGGAGCGCTTGCCCTGGAGCGAGCCTGGTTGGCGGAGGCCGAGCAGCGGGCCCGCGTGCTGGAAGAGAGCGACCGGCTGAAATCGGCGGTCCTGTCCTCGGTGTCGCACGAGCTGCGCACCCCGCTGGCCACGATCAAGGCCGCCGCCACCAGCCTGCGCAGCGGCGAGGTGGCGTGGGAATCGGCCGCCCGGGCAGACCTGCTCGGAGCGATCGACGATGAGTCCGATCACCTCAATCGACTGGTGGGTAATCTGCTCGACATGTCGCGGATTGAGGCCGGCGCGCTGCGCCCGAGTCGGCAATGGAACCTGCTCCAGGAAATTGTCGGCGGGGTTGTGGAACGCATGCGGCCCTTGACCGGTCAACACCGACTGGAGCTCGATATACCAGATGAACTTCCACTCGTCCCGGTGGACTACGTGCAGATCGAGCAAGTCTTCACCAATCTGATCAGCAACTGCCTGAAGTATGCGCCGCCTCACACTCGGATTCAGGTCTGGGCCCGGCCGACCGGGGACGGCTCGCTCCAGGTCCAGGTGAGCAACCAAGGGCCGCCGGTTCCGGAGCAGGACCTGGCCCGAATTTTCGACAAGTTCTACCGGATCACCGCCGCCGATCGGGTGACCGGGACTGGATTGGGGCTCTCGATCTGTAAAGGAATCGTGGAGGCCCATGGCGGGAGGATCTGGGCTGAAAACATTCCCATTGGATTCGCCTTCAACTTCACCTTACCCATGACCTGGGATGGGAACCCGCCTCCCAACCTGCCGCCGGAAGCCGAATGACGAGCCGTCCCAAGGTTCTGGTTATTGATGATGAACCTCAGATTCTGCGCGCGCTGCGCACGATCTTGGGCGAGAAACGCTTCGAGGTCACCACCGCCACCCGGGGAGAGGAAGGCCTGGCCCGGGCGGCCGCGGATCCGCCCGACGTGATCATCCTCGACCTGGGTCTGCCGGACATGGATGGCCTCACAGTCATCGAGCGATTGCGGGAGTGGACTCAGATCCCGATCATCGTGCTCTCGGTCCGAGAGGCAGACGCGGACAAAGTCGAGGCGCTTGACAAGGGCGGCGACGACTACCTGACCAAGCCCTTCAGCATCGAGGAACTGCTGGCTCGGATCCGGGTGGCGCTCCGCCATGACGCTCGGATGCAGGGAAGCCTCGGCGAGACAGTCGTCACTGCCGGGCCCATCAGCATCGACTTGGCGCTGCATACCGTTCGGCGGGACGGGCAGGAGGTCAAACTCACTGCGACCGAATTTCGATTGCTGGCCTACCTGGCGGCGAACGCCGGCCGGGTGCTCACTCATCGCGGAATCCTGACTACGGTCTGGGGGCCGACCGAGGCCGAGCACGTCGAGTACCTGAGGGTCTATGTCCGCCAGCTCCGAAAGAAACTCGAGCCTGACCCGGAACGACCTCAGTTCGTCCTCACCGAGCCTGGAGTAGGCTACCGCTTCCTGGCCGACGACTAACCGCTGGCGCTCCTCCTAGCTCCAGACGCCCGCACTGGGCGTCTTTTGTTTTATTCGTCCTTTATGCACTTGGTCCCGGGCTTTGTGCCGGATTTATTTCCAGGTGCTAGGGTTGGGCTGTATGAAGGGTTTGATGTTGCGCGTCTTAGATTGGATAATCCCGTTCGGCCTTGTCCTGGGTTTCTTCTGGCTGCAGGTCCGCTTGCAGCCACTGGCCTCCGGCCGGATCCACAACGCCCTGATGGCGATTTCGGTCATCGTGGAGATCCGGCTGATCTGGCTGTGGGAGCGCTGGTCAACTCGGCGCGTCCAAGCCTAGCTAATCGCTCCCCATCCCTCAACGAGGTCATGAGATGCTCTCCCTCATATTGCTCCTGCTCATCGTCTTCCTAGCCTTCCGGCTCGCGCCCCGCGAACGAAGGGAGACCGCCCAGGTTCATGGCGCTGGCCAGATCGGGCTGCTCGCCGCCCTAGCACTGTTCGGGGTGGACTATTTCACTTCTTATTACTATGCCACCGGCGAAATGATGAGCGCCTTGCATCCCTATGGGTTGGAAAACAGAGCCTATCTGGCGGTTGCCGTCATCGCCTTCGCCAACTTTGCCTTCGGCCTGCTGTACATGTTCTCGCTCGGTCCGTTCAACGAGGGCGGCGGATCCTATACCGCCTCCATGCGCTACTTGTGGCCAACCCTCAGTCTCATCGTGGCAGTCGCGCTCATTCAGGACTACGTACTCACCATCGTGGTCTCGGCCCTGTCCGGTGGGGATCAGCTGCTTTCCATCATCGGTCTGTACGGCAAGAACTGGCTGTATCACTTTGGGATAGGGGCGGTGTTAGCCGCCATCACTTGGTACCTTACCATCCGCGGCCGGGGCGAATCGGCGCAGATTGTGTTCTCGTTGATCACTGTTTTCGCGCTGCTGACCATCACGATGGCCATCGGGCTGATCATGGCACATTTCAGAGGGGTTCCGCCGGTTCCACCGGAAGCCGCGCCGAGAGCCGCCACACTTGGACAGGCGATGCTGCATATGCTGACCGCGGCGATGAAGGGCATGGTTGCCCTGACCGGACTGGAAGCGGTGTCGAATGGAATCCAGTTCATGCAGGACGAAGATGCGGGGATTGTGAAATGGGGTAAGAAGCGCCTGTCGAGGCTAAGCTGGCTCTGGAACTTCTACAGCGGAAAGTCGGGCATCGGACGCTTCGTGCAGACTTCCTTTCTATTCTATGGCGGGCTGACCACCTTCTTTCTGACCGTCTTCGCCATTCGATTCGACGTGTTTGACGGCACGTTTGGCCGCACGTTGGTCGGCAACCTGGCCTTTATCGCCTTCGGTGAGATTCCGGGCGGCATTCTCCTGTTCTGGGCCTACCAGATCGTCGCGGTGATGATGCTGGCAGCGGCCTCGATGACCGCGCTACAGGACGCGCAGGCCACCGAGTGGCGCGATGTGGCCATGGGAGGAATCCCGGAGGCCATCATCTACCGCGACCGGCGCGGGACATTCACCCGTTCGGTCACGATAACGTTTGCAATGGCGGTGCTGATCATGTTCCTAGTACGCGGCCGAACTACGGTCGCCGTGCCGTTCTACGGCGTCGGGGTCTTCATGCCGATAACAGCCATGGGATTGGCAGTTCGCAAACACTTGCTCACTCATTACACTGGACGCGCCCGCCGCTGGGGCGCCGCAGGCGCCACGTTCGTGACCATTTTGGCCGGGATTGTGTTCCTCGGCCAGTTGATCGGCAAATGGGAAGAAGGCGGCTGGATTGCCTTGCTTGGATTCGGCTTTCTGGCACTCGTCGCCCATGTCGTCTTGCTCTCCCCTTTCGGCTATCGCGAGCCGCGCCAGATCTACCGAATTGTGCGCACAAAAGCCCGGGTCCAAGGCGCGATGGCCTCGATCGTCGAGTGGCAGGCCTTCCGGATGCAGGAGTACCGCTACCGGCTCATGATCGCGATCGCCAGTTTTCTGGAGCTGTTCGGGGTCGGCCAGCAGGCCCGCCGATTGCCGGCGTTCGCCCTGACGAATGGGGGGAGGATTCTGCCTAAGCCCTTTGCCACCCGGGCTGAGCCTCGCCAAGCCAAGTCGCCAACCACCCCTGTCCACCGGGTGAAGACCCCGGCCCCGGTGGCGAACGAACCGGCCCCGCCTCGGATTACTCGCCACCGGATCATCCTCCCAATCAACGCGGTGCACCAAGGCACCCTGACGGCCTTGCGCTATGCGACCTCGCTCTCAAATGATGTAACCGCGGTGCACGTGGCACTCGATCAGGCCGATGCCGACACGCTCCGCAAAGAGTGGGACCGCCGGGGGGACGGCATCCGGCTGGTGGTGCTACCGGCCGATCACGGGATGGTGTTGGAGCCGCTGCTCAAGTACATCGTGGAAATGATGGAACTTCGCCAGCCCCACGAGTCGATGACCATCGTAGTCCCTCAGTCAGTCCGGCCGCGCTGGTGGTCCAACCTGATGCGCACCCAAATGGCGTCCTTGCTGCGTCTCTCCCTGCCACTGGAGACCGGGGTCGTCATCACCGACGTCCCTTACCAACTCGACGGGGATCGGGACTGATCCCGCTCAGCTACAGCCAGTCTTTGCGCCAGAAGATCACCAGCAGACCCAGCGAAACCAGGATCGAGGCACCCAGAATCCCGGCGAATGCCAGCGGCGATTCGGCACCCGGAAGAATCACATTCATCCCATAGATGCTGGCGATGAGGGTGGGCATGGCAACGAGCAGCGTCACCGAGGTCAGTAACTTGACTACTGCGTTGAGATTGTTCGAAACGATTGAGGCGAATGCATCCATCATCTGGGCCAGGATGCTCTGGGAAATGTCAACCTGCTCGATGGCCTGCCGCAGCTCGATCAAGACGTCCTCCAACAGTTCCATTTCATCCGGATGCCACTGCGAGAGGTTCCCCCGCTGCAGTCGGCCGAGGACCACCTCGTTGGAGCGCAGGGCAGTCGTGAAATAGGTAAGGCTCTTCTCGAACTTCAAAAGCCCCAGGACTTCCTGATTGCGCAGCGATCGCTGAAGCTGATCTTCCAGCCGATCCACCTGGGCGTTGATCACAGTCAGGTTATCCAGGTACTCCTTGGCGAGATACAACAACATCTGCAGGACGAAGCCGGTTGGGCGATCGGGGGTCATGCCGCGCAGATTTCGGCTGGCGAACCCCTGCAGGAATCCGGTGGCCATCGGGACGCTGGTGACAACCAGATCCGTGGTGACGATGATGGTCAGCGGAACCGTGATGTAGGGAATGTCGGCGGTCGGGCCCTGAGCATAGGGAAAATGCAGCACGAGCAGGATCGCGTCGCCTTCCCGCTCGGCCCGTGGGCGCTCGTTGAGATCGAGCAAGTGGGAGAGAAACTCCGGCGGGACGCCGTGCCCAGCCAGCACGGCCAAGTCTTGCTCGGTGGGAGCTACCGCGTGCACCCAGCAACCCTTCTCCACCGCCTCCGCCGGCTGCAGCCCCTGATCGCCATTCTTATAAATCGTGATCATCAAGTCGCCTCAATCGGCCGGGGTGATAGAGGTTCAAGTTTATGTCGAAGCGGAAAATTCTGCGGGTCTCAGCGGGCGGTGTGGTAGGGAACATCGATGATTACCCGCTGGAAGCCCTTCCGGCGCCGGCGATAGAGCAGGGCGACCTTGATCAACCAGGCGGTCTGGTTGTGCAGCAGGCTCT